>DASWZM010000390.1:0-15978 GCA_036404455.1 Occallatibacter sp.
CACAGCCGCCATTGCTCCTCGCCTGCCTCTCCGCTCGGTGCTCATGCAATGGAATCAGATCACAACCGCACTGAGCGAACCACATCGTAGACGACGACCCAAAATCGACTCCTTATCTTAGCGCCCATGGCCTCCACCCCCCCAGGTTTCCTCCCAGCTCTATGAAAACAATCAGGTTACACGCAAAAATGGCGAAAATCGACCCCTAAATAAAGGACTTACGCGCAGCACGCAGGGCTACTTCGTCTCCGGCAACGGCGTGACCGGGATGCGCAGCGCCGTGTTGAAGCGGGAAAAGAGCTCGAACGCCGCTGCGACAGCCGTGAGTTCTATGATCTCCCAGGAATTGAAATGCGTGCTCACCGCCTCGAAGGCAGCGTCGCCGATGGCGTGTCCGGAGACGTGCAGCAGGCCGGCATAGCGGAAGCCGGCTTTTTCCTTTTCGGTAAACGGGCCGGTCTCGAAGGTGTCGTGGCTCGCCACTTGCTCCGGCGTTGCGCCGCGCTGCAAGGCTAGATAACGGTGGGCGCTCATGCAGTACTCGCACCGGTTCAGCCAGGCCACCCGCGTTGCAATCAGCTCCTTGTACCAGCCGGACAGCGCGCCGTCGCCCATCAGCGGCTTGAGAAGCGCGGCAATGCCCAGCGCCAGCGAGGGAACGTTCGCCAAAGCCTTGAACATGTTGGTCACACATCCGCGCTCGGCCTCCAGCTTGTCGTAAAGAGCGGCGGCCTCGGCGGGAACCTGGTCTCGTTCCACCAGCGGAACGCGAGATTCAGCAAAAGATGCAGCGGTCATGATGAACTCCTGAAAACAATCTTCGTCAGTGTAAATCCGCAGCGTTCCAGCCCCGTCCCAAAATCAAACCGGCAGAGAAAATGGGAAAACTCAACCGGCAAACCACGCAGTCCGGCGCCTTCCCGGTTGAGCGCCCGCTCCAACGGGCTTAGCGTCCAGTGAGGGTGGTTGCCCAGGATGTGCGTGCGCTTTCACCGCGCGGCCCCAGGGCATCGCACAGACAGCGATGGCAAGACAGGCGACAGCAACAGACTCTCCCCAGGGGTTGACCGGCCGGTTGACCGAGGTCGCGCGCGGCTACCAGCGGATGCTCGACGAGAACCCGCGCCACCCGGTTGCGCTGGTAGGCATGAGCCTGGTGGCGCTGGCCAGCCGCCAAGAGGAAGCCGCCGTGAAGATGGCCTCAGCGGCGGTGGCCGCAGCTTCCCGGATGGGAACCGCCTGGGTTGCATTGGGCCAGGCGCTGAAGGCCGCCGAGCGAAGTGAGGAGGCCGAGCGCGCCTACGTCCAGGCCATTCGCCTGGACGGGATGAACCCGTTGGCCCGGCTGGGGCTGGGCGAGCTGAAGATCGCAACAGGACGTCCCGAGGAAGCGATTCGGGAATTCGATCTGGCCCTCCGGCGGCAGCCGGCGCTGGTGGCCGCCCACCTCGGCTTGGGAAATGCGCTGGCCGTGATGGGACAGAATCAGGAAGCGTTGGAGCGCTATGAGCAGGCGCTGGCGCTCAAGCCGGGGCTGCCGGAGGCCGAGTTTGCCGCCGGCTTCGTTCTGGCGCGGCTGGGAAGGGCAACGGAGGCTGAAATCCGCTACCGGCGCGCGCTGGTCAAGCGGCCGGACTTTGCCGCCGCCTGGATGAATCTGGGCAGCCTGCTGCACGAGCAGGGGCGCGAGGTCTACGCCGAGGCTGCCTTGCTGCGGGCCGTCGAGCTGCGCCCGGATCTGGTCGCGGGCTGGATCAACCTGGCCGTTCTGGAACGCGAGCGCCGCCGCCCGGCTGAGGCCGAAGCCCACCTGCGCAAGGCCTTCGCGCTGAATCCTTCCCAGGTGGAGACGCATGTGGCCTGGTGCCAGTTCCGCGCCTCGGAGCACGACCTTGCCGGCGCCTGGGGTTGGCTGCGCTGGGCTCTGGCGCGCGATCCCGGCCACTCTGAAGCCGTGAATATGCAAGGCATCCTGCTTCATACCGAGGGCCGCTTTGCGGAGGCGGCCGGAGCCTTCGAGCGTGCTGAAGCCCTGGGTCACCGCGCCGCGCCCTCCAACCGCGGAAATTCCCTGCTGGATATGGGCCGCATGGACGAAGCCTTGCGGGCTCACGAGACGGCCGTCGAGCGCGACCCGTCCCACCCCGGCGCGCTATATAACCTTTCGTTGACCCGGCTGCGCCTGGGCGACTGGGAGCGCGGCTGGCCGGGATACGAGGCGCGCTGGCGCTTTCGCGAGGTTCACCGCAGTCCCCGAGTCTTCCGCCAACCCCGCTGGCAAGGCGAGCCCCTCGATGGCTGCCGGGTTCTGCTCCACGCCGAGCAGGGACTGGGCGACACCATCCAATTCTGCCGCTACGCCACCCTCGTGGCTGCGCGCGGCGGCGCAGCCATCCTGCAGGTGCAGCCGCCCGTGGAGCGCCTGATGCGTTCGCTCCCCGTGGTCGGCGCCGGCTGCGCGGAGACCGCGCTGCTAGGCGACCGCGGCGGCGAGCCGCCGGACTTCGATCTCGAGTGTCCGCTGTTGAGCCTGCCCGCCCTTTTTCGGACCACCCTGGACACGGTTCCCTGGCCCGGCGCTTATCTGGGGGCTGACCTGGAACTCGCGGCCAGGAAGCGCGTGCGAACTCCCTACGTTCGGCCCAATCTGCGTGCTGGGGAGCGGTCTTTGCGCGTGGGCCTGGCCTGGGCCGGCAATCCCCGCTACAAGGCGGACCGCCAACGGTCCATGGAGCTCAAGACTTTGCTCCCGCTGCTGGGCATCCCCGGCATCAACTGGATCTCGCTGCAAAAAGGACCCGCCGCGGAGCAACTGTCCGCTCTGCCTGGCAATGTCTTTGTCTGGGACGGCTCCAGCCGCGACAGCGACCTTGCCGAAACGGCGGCCTTGATCGCCACGTTGGATCTGGTGGTCACCACGGACACCTGCATCGCCCACCTGGCCGGCGCCATGGCCAAACCGGTCTGGATTCTGCTCCCACATCTCAGCGACTGGCGCTGGATGCAGGGGGGGACCACCCCCTGGTACCCAACTGCCCGGCTGATGCGCCAGCGTGCACCCGGCGACTGGCCGGGGGTCCTGAAGCGCGTAATCGCAGAGCTGGCTGCCCCGGCAACCGGAAACATCAATGCTCACACGCTGCGATTGATCGCTACGTTATAGGGTATGCATCAACTTCGTGTTCGATCCCGGACAGACTGAGTTGCGCCGCTCGTGTAATGTCAAATAAAAAGCGACCAGGAAAATCGTATGGCAGAACAGTGCTTCAAGAAGAAAGGCTCAAATCCGCCCGTCTGCGGCGTGCATAATGTGCCGCTCGTACAGAATCGGATTTCCATTGATCCGCTTGCGCCAGGGCTTGGACACATCACCTGCTTTAGATGTCCTGTAAGCCACGCCATCGTTTTAGATGTGGAAGAACTTTAGAAGCCAAATTCAAACTGACGCGCTGCGATTGACCGATCCGGTATTGGGGCATACCCCGATCTCCAATTCGTCTCCGGGAGATTCGGAGTGGTATCCCCGCGGCTTTCATCGCCTGCTCGATGTTCTATTTTTTCGCATCGACCGTCACGTTGTGGTTTTGTGCGATTTGCTCAATTGCCTGGAGCTGTTGCGCGAGAATATTCGCATCCTGCTTCGCTGTCTGCTGCAGGTTTGGATCTTGAGCCGACTGGGCCTCGGACTTGAATTGCTTCACATCCTGCAGGAGATCTTTCACAACCGCCTTGATGTATTCTTCATCGAACTGAGGGCCCGACAGCCCCTCCAGCTTGGCAATCAGTTGCTTGTCTTTCTTGGGTGGCTCTTTGGGCGCGCTAACCTGAAGCTGTTGTGCGATAGGCTTGAACTGATCGTCGAGCCTCGTGCGATTCTCCGCGATTTTCTGTCCAAACTGTTTGACATCGTCGCTTTGCGACTTTTGCTGCGCCAACTGCCCCAGTTGCACTTCTGCAACATCGCTTTCCAGAACGGATCTCACAAAATATTGATCTGAGGGCGAAGGTTGGTTGTCCGTGGCCGTTCCCGCCTGGCCTGCACCTTGTTGGTGTCCGGCCGAGGGCTGCTGTGGCTGCGACTGCTGTGGCTGCTGCGACATCCCTCCGGGCGCCTGATTCTGTGCGAGAGCTGTCACGCTCGCCAACAGGACCGTTGCTGAAAAAAGCAGAGTCTTCCCACTGTTTCGCGTTGCAATCATTCGAGTACTCTCCTTTTTCGCACGAACGAGAGTTGGAACTGGTTCCACACCAGGCCCGCCGTGGCATCGGCTTCCTCACGAATCGGCATTGGGCCCGTCAGGCTTAATTCGATGCAACCGGCTGGATAGTGAGTTGCCTGGCCGAGATGTAGAGCTGGGCGATCCGACAGGGGGCCTCGGTGTCGGGAGGCGCGGAGGTCGCCGGGTTCGGTGATGATGGCGGTTGGCGTAGACCCGGACATTCACCGCAAGGGCGCGTCTGGAACGTGCGGAAGACAAGTAACCGAAGACGGTTACCACTTGTTCAGGGTTACGAGCCAAATGGGGATATTCATCTTGAAGAAAGGTCAGTAAAGTTCTGTTCAGTGGGTAGCACTTGGGGGAGGGCTATCCATTTGTAGCGCTCGTTGACAAACTGTCAACGGGCGTTTTGCATTCCGGTGGAATTCGCCCACAGGTTCTGGGTTGGGGGCAGGTACAAGGCACATGCATGTGAGTTGATGAGCGCGCACGAAACTGATGTGCGGGCACCGACGCCAGCATTTGACCGAAACCTGCTCCCGAAATTTTCCACCACACCCTCCCCGGAATGCTCCGCCCTCCAGTTTAAGTCTGGTTGGCGAAGTCTGGCGTTGGAGATACCGGGACGGCCACCTGCTCAAATTGGCGGTAAAGGCCGGCCCGCTGAACTTCCCGGTGGCGAAGGGTACGTTCCAGATGTACAGTACCACCTTCTCTTTCACCATATAGTGTCAACTTTCACCTTATGGGGTCGAACTTTCACTTTATGCGTAAACCCACATTAACGCTCAAACAGGCCTGGAAACTAATTAGAGAAAGCTCTTGACATTCTTTACTCTATAAAACAGAGTACTCCTTGTATTGGAAGCGCACTCTTCGGATAGCTCCACCGTCAACCGCAACAATTTACCTCCCGCGCCGGTTCGGGAGAAAGGCCAGGGCGACCGCATGAACGCGAATTCGACGCCAGCCGTTCCCGCCCCGCTCTCGCCGTTGCCCCTCGAAATCGATTCTCTGGTCAAGCGCTTCGGCCAGGTGGCAGCGGTTGACGGCATATCTCTCGTGTTGCGCAGCGGTGAATGCCTGGGGTTGCTCGGCCCGAACGGGGCCGGCAAGACTACCCTGATCCGCAGCATCGTTGGCCGCGTGATTCCCGACGCAGGCCGGGTGTCTGTCTTCGGCTATGCGGCGGACTCAGCAGCGGCTCGTGCCGCTCTTGGATGGGTCCCACAGGAGCTGGCACTCTATCCCCGGCTCACCTGCAAGGAGAATCTCGCTGCCTTCGGCCGGTACCACGGACTTTCCGGCAGCAAGCTCACGCAATCCGTAGCATGGTGTCTTGACTGGGCCGCGCTCCAGGACCGGGCGGGAGACCTGGCAAGAAACCTCTCCGGGGGCATGAAGCGGCGGCTCAACATGGCGGCCGGCATCATCCATCGGCCCAGGGTTGTCCTGATGGACGAACCGACCGTGGGAGTGGACCCGCAATCGCGCAATCGGATCTTCGAAATGATCGAAGCGCTTGGCGCCGAAGGCACCGCGATCATCTATACCACCCACTACATGGAAGAGGCGGAGCGGCTCTGTGACCGCGTCGCCATCATTGATCACGGCCACATCGTCGCCCTGGGCTCCAACGCGGAGTTGGTTCACGATTCCTTCGCCTCGCGCAGCCAGGTGCTGGCGCGGTTCGAAGGCCCGGACGGGAAAGTGGACCTGTGGGTCGCGGAGCGCGGCGGGCGCCTGGTCGACTCGACAGCGGAGTTTACCATCGAACACCCCACTGAAATTGCCGCGTTGCTCGACAGCGCCTCCGCGGCCGGCCTTGGGCTGGTTGACCTGTCCCTGCGCAGGCCCAATCTGGAGTCGGTCTTCCTGCACCTCACTGGAAGGGAGTTACGCGATTGATATTCCCCATCGTCCGTACCGCCTTGGTTGCCCTGCGCCGCGATCGGGTTTCGCTGGTGCTCAGTTTCATCGTGCCGATCGCTTTCTTCTCGATCTTTGCCGTCATCTTTGCCGGGCAGCGCGACACTGTGTCGAAGATTAAGGTCATCGTCGTCGACGAAGACCAGAGCCGCGCATCGCGCCAGCTTGTAAAAGGTCTTGAGAGCGACGGTTCCCTCGTCGTCACCACCATGCCCGCTTCCACCAAGGACCAGCCGCGGCCTTCCGATTACACAGCGGCTACGGCCGAGGCCGCGGTCAAGGCGGGCGACGTTTCGGTGGCGCTCATCGTTCCCCATGGTTGGGGCGACAACCCCATCTCCTTCCGCGGTGATCGGAGCGCCCCTTCCATTCAACTGCTCAACGATGCCAGCGACACTATCGCGCCGCAGATGGTTGGTGGCCTGTTGCAGAAAGCCGCCATGACCTCCATGCCCCTGACGATGGCGGAGCAGGGAATGAAGTACTCCGAGCAGTACGTCGGCGGATTCACCCCCGAGCAGCGAAAGAGGATGGATGGCAATCTCAACCAACTGCGGCAATTGGAGAGCAAGCAGGACACCGCCGCAGCCAGCCCCGCCCCAACCGGGTCCGGCGGCGGGCTCATTGCCGTCAAGACCCGCTCCGTGGTGGGAGAAAACAAGAAAAGTCCCATGGTGTCTTTTTATGCAGCGGCCATCGGCGTCATGTTTCTGCTCTTCACGGCCAGCGGTTCGGCAGGGGCGCTGCTGGATGAGGCCGAAAGCGGCGCCCTGGATCGAGTGCTCAGTTCGCGCATCAACATGACCGGCCTCCTGGCAGGCAAGCTGGTATTCAACATATTGCTTGCATTCACGCAACTGACGGTCATGTTTCTCTGGGCCTGGGCCGTCTTCAAGCTCGATTTTTTCAGTCACATTCCCGGCTTTGTGGTGATGGGACTGTGCACCGCGTTTGCGGTGGCCGCCTTCGGCATGTTGCTGGCCAGCATCTGCCGCACCCGCGCGCAACTCGGCGCACTTTCAACGCTGCTGATTCTCGTCATGTCCGCCGTTGGCGGCAGCATGTTTCCACGTTTCCTCATGCCCGCCGCGATGCAGAAAGCCGGCCTGTGGACCATCAACGCTTGGGCCATCGATGGCTTCACCAAAGTCTTCTGGCGCGATCTGCCCGTTACCGCCCTCTGGCAGCAGGTCTCCGTGCTTCTGGCCATCGGCATCGTGCTCTTCGCATTAGCCCGCAGAATCGCCCGCCGCTGGGAGTACGCATAAGCACGGCTTCCAACGGCCACGAAGGAGAACCACCTTGAATGCAAACGCTGAAGAACAGGAACTAAAGGACAGGCTTAGCCTGATTGAGAGTATGATCGCCGAGGGACGGCGGAGCACCGAGAGCTGGGGGTGGACCTTCGTTCTGTGGGGCGTGGCCTATTACGTCGCCATCGCCTGGTCCACCTGGGGACGGGCCGCCTTTGCCTGGCCGGTGACCATGATCGCCGCCAGCGTACTGACGGGAGTACTCGCCTCGCGCAGAGCGGCCAAGCACCCGGAGACGACCATTGGCCGCGCCATGATGGCAATCTGGGTCGGCATGGGCATCTCCACGTTCATCCTCATGTTTTCCCTCGGCATAAGCGGCAGGATTGATCTGCACATAGGAGTGGCCATCGTCGGGGCCATGCTCGGCGCCGCCAATGCCACCTCGAGCATCATTCTCAAGTGGAAGATGCAGTTTGCCTGTGCCCTGGTCTGGTGGACGGCAGGAGCGGTCTCCTGCTTTATCTCGGAAAACCAGGCTGGCATCGTATTCCTGGCTGCCATTTTCTTCTGCCAGATCGTCTTCGGAATCTACGGAATGATCTCGGAATCCCGCCGTCACAGGCAGGATGCTTCCCATGCCTGAGTTGCCGGAGCTCAATCCTGTAATTCACGGGAAGCTGCGCCTGGCCTTGCTCGCTCTGCTCGCCGGCGTCGAGGAAGCTGAATTTACCTGGTTGCGCGCCAGGACCGGTTCCACGGACGGCAACCTGGGCGCGCAACTCCTGAAGCTCGAAGAAGCCGGCTACGTGGCAGTCGAAAAGAAGTTCGTGCAGCGCAAGCCGCAGACCCTCTACCGCATGACCGAAGCCGGCCGCCAGGCCCTTACCAGCTACGTCCAGGCCTTGAAGCAGTTGCTCGGCGCCGCCATCGGAGCCTGATACCTGCAAGACAATCAGCCTTCCGGGCCGAGGCTCTTCCGCACGCGTTGCATAATTCCCAGGTAGTAAGCCAGGTTGTGAATGGTGTTCAGCGTGCCCGACAGCGCCTCGCCGGCCTGCATCAGGTGCCGCAGGTAGGCCCGCGAGTAGCGGCGGCAGACCATGCAATTGCAGGCCGGGTCGGGAGGGCTCTGGTCTTCCGCATATCGTTTGCCTTTGATGTTCAGCCGTCCCTCGCTGGTGAACAGCAGCCCGTGGCGCGCGGCGCGCGTGGGCAGCACGCAGTCCATCATGTCCACGCCCATGCGCGCATACTGCTCGATCTCGTCAGGGTAGCCCACGCCCATCACGTAGCGGGGCTTGCCGGCGGGGAGCAGCGGCAGCACCTCGGAGATCATTTCGAGAGTCAACCCGCGCGGCTCGCCCACGCTGAGGCCCCCGATGGCGTAACCGTCAAACTCCATCTCCACCAGGCGCTCGGCGCTCTCCCGGCGCAGGTCGCGGTACATGCCGCCCTGCACAATGCCAAACAGGCTCTGCGTGCGGCCGCCCAGCTCCCCCCCTGTCTGTTCATTGCCCCACACCACTTCCTCGCGATGGTCGCGAAAGTGATCCAGCGACCGCCGCGCCCAGGCCATGGTGAGCCGCAGGCTCTCCTGCGCACGGCTGCGGTCCGCAGGGTATTCCGTGCATTCGTCGAAGGCCACGGCAATGTCCGCGCCCAGTGCGATCTGCACGTCCATGGAGCGCTCGGGCGTAAAAAAATGGCTGCTGCCGTCCAGATGCGACCGGAAGCGCACGCCCTCGTCGCTCACCTTGCGCAGCCCGCTCAGGCTGAAAACCTGAAAGCCGCCGGAGTCGGTCAGCAGCGCCCGCGGCCAACTGATGAACCTGTGCAGGCCGCCCATCCGCCGTATGGCTTCGTGGCCGGGCCGCAGGTAGAGGTGATAGGTATTGCCCAGAATGATCTCGGCGCCCAGAGTCTCCAGCACGTCCTGCGCCACGGCCTTGACCGTCCCGGCGGTGCCCACCGGCATGAAGACCGGCGTCTCGACCGTCCAATGGAGCAGGTCGAGCTGTCCTCGCCGCCCACCCGCATCGGTTTCCGCAATGATGTTGAAGTCAAGCCCCACCAAACGATTCTAGCGGGAAGACCGCCGATGGAGGTTCGTGGTCTCCCAGGTCTCTCCGCCGCGGCGGACGATACCTTGCCCACAACAATCAGTGCAGGATTTTATTCCGGTGCAAGGGGGCGGAGGTTTATTTTCGACACATGGCAATTACGCACTTGAAGTAAATCGTGGGTTCTGCAGGTAAGCATTGGAACCGGGGAGAACGTTCAACAGGCGCAGCGAGCGCCGCAGCCAGATTGACACCAGAAATGGAGTGAAGCACCGTGACCAATTTGCTTGATCGCCGCAGTTTTCTCATCGCAAGCGGACTTACCGCGCTAGCCTCAACCAAAGTGCTTGGCGCAAACGACACGATTCGCGTCGGAGTCATCGGAGCCGGAGGCCGGATGCGCGGCCTGCTCGATGCTGCCGATAAAGCCGGGCCTTATCAAATCGTCGCCGTGAGTGACGTGTATGCACCGCACCGCGATGCCGTCAAGGAACGGTCCAACGGACTCGCCACCACCCACCTTGATTATCATGAGGTACTCGAGAAGGATATCGATGCGGTGATCATCGCTTCGCCGGATCACTGGCACGTTCGCATGGCAGCCGATGCGCTGGCGGCCGGCAAAGACGTCTACTTGGAAAAGCCTGTCACCCACACCCTCGAGGAAGGCGCCACACTCACCCGCGCGCTTCGTTCGAGCAAGCAGATTCTGCAGTGCGGCATGCAGCAGCGCAGCTGGACTCATTTCCGCGATGCCGTCGAAATCATTCAGGGAGGCAGTCTGGGGCGCGTTACGCAGGTGAGAACCTATTGGTGGCAGAACTATGGGCGGATCATGGAGTCGAAGCCCATCGACACACAGGCGCTCGATTGGAAGCTTTGGCTCGGATCGGCTCCAGACCAGCCATTCAGCGAGGAAAAATTCAGTCGTTGGCGCTGGTTTTGGAACTTCGGCGGCGGCGGCATGACCGATTTATTCACCCACTGGATCGATGTGGTGCACTGGGCCATGAAGTCCGACCAGCCACGTGCGGCACAAATGCTCGCGGACAAATATATCTTCGACCAGTGGGATTGCCCCGATACTATCCAGGCGGCCTTCCGCTATCCCGGCTTCGATGTGGTCTACGAAGGCATGATGAGCTCCTCGATCGATGACGGCGGCCTTGAGTTTCGCGGCACCGAAGCAACATTGAAGATCGATCGCAGCGGCTTCGGCGTTTATCGCGAGGGTGCGGAAAAGGCGCAGAATCCCATTATCACGGCACACAGCTTTCGCGATGGAACCATCACCCACATGGAGAATTTCTTCGCGTGCATCAAATCCCGTAAAGAGCCGAACGCGCCGGTCGAAGCCGGTGTCGCCGCCGCGCGCGCAGGCCACGTCGGAAACCTGGCTTACCTGCACGGCGGTCAAATCGCATGGCCCCCCAAGGCTTCGGCTTGAGTCGCCCGTCTTTATTTTCCCGCCCCGCCCAGGCGAACGAGAAATCCAATCCGCGCCACCCGCGGCATGCCCAGCGTGGTAGTCGGTGTCTTCGAGTCCTCGATCTGCCGATTCAGCAGGTTTTCGCCCGCCGCGAAGAGTTGCAGCCGCTTGCCGAAGTCGTGCGAGGCGTAGGCGTCCAGCCGGAAGTACCCATGCAGCAGGTAAGTATTGGCCGCATCGTCAAATTGCCTTCCGCTCAGCCTCACCTGCAGGTTCACGGTCCCCAGCGAGGGCCGGAATGCGCGCACATTCATGGTGGCCAGGTTGCGCGCAACCTCGGGAATCCAGTTGCCCAGGTCCTGGCTGCCCCTGGTCACGGTGGCATTGGCGTATTGATAGCCGCCATCCACCGCCAGCCAGCGCCTGGGGACAAGCTCAAAGTCCAACGACATTCCCTTGCTCTCAATCTGCCCCAGGTTCTCCCGCATGAGCAGGATTGGCGAGGAAGTCGGGTTGATGGTGAGCGCCGTGATGGGCCTGTTGACTTGGGTGAGGAAGTAGCTGGATCGGATGCTGCCCCAATGCCATTCGCTGGCCAGGCCCGTCTCCCAGCCGGTGGCGCGTTCGCTGAGCAGATTGCCGTTGGGGGTGGTCAGCTCGTTGCCCACCTGGGTTGACCGGTACAGTTCGTTGGGCGTGGGCTCGCGGAAGGCCCGGAACCCCGTCGCCGAAACCGCCCAATGTTCCTTGAGCTTGCGCGAAAGGCCGATGCGCGGATCGAAGAACCTCTGGTCCCGCTGCGATGGCTGCTTGGCTGTCGGCACCCAACCGCTGCCATTCCACTCCAGCTCCTGGCCGTCGTAGTTCTCAAACCAATCCATCCGGCTGGATGCGGTCAGGGTCCAGGCCTTGCGCACCCACATCGCTTCGGCGTAGGCGCCGGAGTCCCTCTGGTGGTCGTGGAGGTTGGTCAGAGCGGTGGACTTCCAGTAGGACTGTTCCCGGTCCCAAATGCGCACGTCGTGGGTGTCGGCCCCGGCCAACAACAGCAGCCCTGCGCCCAGCGGCTGGCTCCAATGGGCCACGGCGCCCAGTTCGTTGGCCGGGGTGAGCGAGAACTTGGTCGGGTTTTCTCCGCATCGATAGGAGCAATTGGGGTCCCCGAAATCCGGCAGATTGGAGATGCTTGAAAACGTCTGCCGGTAGTGCTCGGCCGACCCGTAGAACCGCGTGGCGAGCGAGCCGCTGTGCGGTCCCTGCCAGTCCCCTCCGGTTGCGTAGCGCCAAAGCCGCGTTCCGTTGGTCTGGTAGGGCGTTCCATTCCCGCGTGCTTCGTTGAAGCCGCTGCCGCGCACAAAAAGCCGCAGCGGTACCCGGTCGCGTTCCGCCAGCAGCACGCCGTTCTGGCTGTGGACGTTGCTGGCCACATCCACCGGCCCGCGCTCCGACGGCGCCTCCTGGATATACCCATCCGTGCCCAGAACGCCGCCCGCCGCCAGCAGCCCCCAGGCTCCGCGCTTGGTTTCGAGCAACAGGCTGTCGTCATACGTGCCTTCCGCGCCGTAACTGCTCCTCATCTCAGCCAAGTCAGTGGTGGGCCGCCCTGGGACCACGTTCACCACCCCGCCGATGGCGCTCGATCCGTAGAGGTCGCTGGCGCCGCCCCGCACCAGCTCGATGCTCTTTACTGCCAGCTCCGGCTGCTCCTGCCAGTGAATCCATCCGCCGATGGGGTCGTTCAGCGGCACATCGTCCTCGGTGACCAGCGTGCGGCTGGCCGAAGTGGAACCTAGCCCGCGCAGGCTGATTCCCTGCGACGAGGGGTTGGCCACCAGCGAACTCGACCTCCGGAAAAGCTCCACTCCCGGAAGCTGCCGCAGCTCCCCATCCAGGGTCACCGCCGCCGTTGTGTTGAGCGCGGACTCCGTGAGCACCCGCGTGGTCGCCGGGCTCTCCAGCGAGCCCAATGGCGCACGATAGGCGGTCACCGTCACCTGTTCGGCAGGCGCCGCGGGCTCCATCCGGATGGTGGTCCCGCCGCTGAGCTCAAAGACCTTTTCCTGAAACCCCTCGGCCGTCACGCGCAGCCGGCAGGGAGCGGCGCACGCCACGGTTAGCCTCCCGGCCGCATCGCTGCGTCCCGCCAACTCTCCCGCGGAATCCTTCGCCGTAGCTCCCTCGATTGCGGCGCCTCGGCTATCCTCCACCGTCACTGTCATCGTCACGGTGGATTGTGCGCCAAGGCGCGCCGGGCCAAACATCACCTCAGAAAGCGCTAGCGCGCCAACCATCGCTTTGGATTGGAACCACCGCATCGGTCTCGCTCTCGGCGCCTTCCTGCAGGCTATGAAGCAATTGTGACACGGTCTTTCCGCTCCCGGCATCAAGAGCCCTCGGAACAATCTCATTGAGCGGGAGCAGGACGAACGCACGTTCGGCCAGCCGCGGGTGCGGGATCTCCAGTCCGGGTTCGCTGATTCTCAGGTCGCCCACCAGCAGAATGTCCAGATCCAGCGTCCTCGGCCCGTTCGCGAACCCCGTCGCGCGGTCACGCCCAAACTCCAACTCGATCGCCAGCAGCCGCACCAGCAGTAAGTGCGGCTCCAGTTCGGTCTCAAGGGCCACAACCGCATTCACAAACCGCGGCTGTTCGGCAAACCCCACCGGCTCAGAGCTGTAAAGCGAAGACCGGCGGACCACTCTCCCCAGGGACTCGAGCCTCACGACCGCAGCCGCCAGCGTAGCCTCTGGCGTCCCCACCCAACTGGCCAGGTTCCCGCCCATCCCGATATATGCGATCCGCATGATCTTCAGGGTATCGTGATGAGCCCTGGCAGGAACGGTGGCGGCCTTATGTGGACGGAATCGGAGATTCGCTAGTCTTCCCGCAGCGCTTGCATCGGCTCGATGGAAGCCGCTTTCCGCGCCGGAAGAAGGGCCGCCGTCAATCCGATGACCGAGAGAGCAAATGCCACCGCTACATAAGTCCACACATCCAGCGGTTGCACCTGGTAAAGGAAGCTCTTCACCAGCCGCCCCGCGAAAAATGCCAGCACTAGGCCAACGCCGAGACCCGCGCCCACCAGGATTGTGCCCTGACGCAGGATCAATTGCGCCACACTCAGCCGTGTTGCGCCCAGCGCCATGCGCACGCCAATTTCCCGTCGCCGGTAACTCACCAGCTGCGACAGCACGCCGTAAAGCCCGGCAAACACCATGGCCACCGCCAGCCCCGCGAACGAACCCACAAGATACAATCCGAGCCTTTGGCTGAAGGTGTTTTGCTCCACGGCATGCTGCATGGTTTGAAAATCATCCAGCGCAAAGCCGGGCGCGTTCTGGTGGAAGACCGCGCGCATCTCCGCCGCGACTGGAATAGCCCCCCCCGTCTTCACCACAAAGCGGACCACGGTCTTCAACAGCGCCTGGTAGAACAGGGAGGTGGTAGGAATCTGCTGCTGCGGCACCATGATCAGAGGCTGAATCGAGCCGCCGACACTCTTGTCCACCTGATCTCCGAGAATGCCGACAATGGTGTACGGCTTGATCATGCCCGTGTCTTTGCCGCCCAGATCGATCTGCTTTCCCAGAGGGTCCTTGTCGGGGAAGTACTTCCTGGCCAGCGTTTCATTGATGGTCACCGCGAAGGGCGTTGTCAGCACATCTCCGTCGCCCACCATGCGCCCCCGCACAATCGGCGTGCCGAAGGTGCGCGCGTAGTCTCCGCCGACAGCCGTCACGTTGGCTTGCGGATGGTTGGAAGGATCCTTCGCCTGGCCGACGATCTCGAAGCTTGAACCAATGCCCAATCCCGACAAAGGCGGCGATGTGGCCATTGCGGCGCTTTCCACGCCAGGTAACTGGCGGACGCGCTCCAGCACCGGCTCATAGGTCAGTGTGGCAACGGAAACAGGAGCATTGGCGGTGTCCTCTGAAACGGCCATGGCGGAAAATCCCGCCGCGTCGGCAGGCATGGCCATGAAGGTGGTCACGTGTGCCGTCTCAAACCCCAGCCGCGACTTTTCGAGATTCCAAAGCGTGTGGAAGAGCAGCCCGGTTCCGACCAGCAGGAGCGTGGAAAGCGCCACCTCGCCGGCAACCAAACCTCCGCTCAACCTTCTGCTCACCGAGCGCGACCCCGTGCCGCGCGAAGCCGCCTGCAGCGCCGCCTGCGGATTGGAACGCGCCACCAGAAGCGCGGGCAGCAGCGATGACAGCACGGTCGTCACGATGGCGATTGCGGCCAGCACCAGCACCACCGTCCAGTGAATGGCGATCGCATCGGCGCGCGGAATGGTCCCTTCCGGCATCTTGTGCACTGCCAGCATGGCCACCTGCGCAAGCCCCGCCCCGACGCCGCAGCCCAGCAGGCTCAGCGCCATTCCTTCCGAGAGCATCTGCCGGATCAGCCGCAACCGGCTCGCGCCCAGCGCCGCCCTCACCGCGAACTCCTGTTGGCGGCCGAGGCAGCGCGCGATGAGCAGGTTCGAAACGTTGGCGCAGGCAATCAAAAGCACCAGCGCCAAAGCTGCGAAAAGACCGTAAAGAACCGGGCGCACCGGCCCTGTGAGTCCCTCCTGGTAAAGCCCGGTCTGGAATGCAAGCTTGCTCTGGTCTTTGTCTCGGGGTATGTGCGCGGCGATAGCGTCCAGCTCGCGCTGCACCTGGATGGTGCTCTTGCCGGGACGAAGCTCGCCGATCATGTTGAAGAAGTCGTAGCCGCGATCCTTGAGCATCTCCGCGGAGGGTTGCAGCGGCAGCCAAATCCCCTTGCGCATATCCGCCCCCATCGTTTCGGGGAAGTGAAACGAATCCGGCATCACGCCCACCACGGTGCGGGATTTGCCGCCAATTTTCACGACGTGCCCCACGATGCCCGGATCGGCGTGAAGGCTTCCGCGCCATAGGCCTTCTGACAAGAGCACTACCTGCGGCCCGCCCGTCTGGCCCTCCGCATCGGTAAACGTGCGGCCCAGCAAGGGCTGCGCTCCGAGCATGGAAAACAGATTGGTTGTCACGCGCGGAGCCGCCACGCTTTCCGAGCCATCCTGGCTCTCGATCACGGTGGCGTCCTCTGAATAGCC
>DASWZM010000391.1:0-23744 GCA_036404455.1 Occallatibacter sp.
CGCTGAAGTACGCTGCGGTCGCTCAGGATCACAGGGTTATGTGGGAAGAAGTCGGAACGCTGCGGTAATCGTTTACAATTCTGTGCGCGGTGAGAACGGCGCTCGTCGGGGGCTGCTACGTGTGCTTAGCCCGGCGGAGTGGCGTTTCGCCGCGGAATGGAGGTTGCAGCGTATGCAACAGGAGCGGAGTGGGAAACGCGGGCCGCGGGTGTGGATGGCAAGCGCGGCGGGGTTGGTTTTCATTGTGGCGTTGCTGGCGGGTCCGGGATGCGGGCTGGGATTGGGGCAGACGCTGGCGGGGCGTTGGATGGCAATGGGCAGAACGCTGGACAACGGGGAGCAGGAGAAGTCGATTCTGGAGTTGAAGCAGACCGGCAATGAACTGACGGGGACGCTGAAGACGCTGGGCTTCCAGGTGGATGTGAAGGGGACGGCGACGGGGAACCACTTTGAGCTTTTTGTTTCAGAGTGGGACCCGAAGAGGGCGGTTCTGGTGGGCGACCTGGTGGATGGCGAGTTGCATGCCATGCAGGGCCGCCGCGCGTGGGTGGCGAAGCCCGCGGGCGCGGCGGACGATATTCCCGCGGTGAGCTATATCGAGCCGCCGGCGCTCAACAACGTGCCGTCGAACGGCCTGGCGAAGACTCCGCCGATGGGGTGGAATAGCTGGAATCTGTTTCAGGGCCGGATCGACGACCAGACGGTGCGGACCATGGCCGACGCCATGGTATCGAGCGGGATGCGCGACGCGGGCTATATCTATGTGAACATCGACGATACGTGGGAGGGAGTGCGCGACGCCGGGGGAAACCTGCAGTCGAATCACAAATTTCCGGACATGAAGGCGCTGGCGGACTACGTGCATTCGAAGGGGTTGAAGCTGGGAATCTATTCGGGCCCGGGGCCGCGGACCTGCGCCGGTTATCCGGCCAGTTATGGGCACGAGGAGCAGGATGCGAAGATGTGGGCCGCGTGGGGCGTGGACTATCTGAAGTACGACTGGTGCAGTGCAGGGAGAGTCTACAAGAACGACGCGTTGCAGCCGGTGTATCAGAAGATGGGCGCCGCGCTGGAGGCGACGGGCAGGCCGATCGTCTACAGCCTTTGCGAATACGGATTGGGGAGCGTGGAGAAATGGGGTCCGGCAGTGGGCGGGAATCTGTGGCGCACGACGGGCGACATTCGCGATTCGTGGGAGAGCATGATCGCCAACGTCGAGAAGCAGGTTCCGACGGCGCCGTACGCGGGGCCCGGACATTGGAACGACCCGGACATGCTGGAGATCGGCAACGGAAAAATGACGGACGATGAATACCGCACGCACATGAGCCTGTGGGCGCTGGTGGCATCGCCGCTGCTGGCCGGCAACGACGTGCGCACGATGACGGATGCGACCAAGGCGATCCTATTGAACAAGGAAGTGATTGCCATCGATCAGGATCCGCTGGGCAAGCAGGCTTCGCCGGTAAAGAACGG
This sequence comes from Occallatibacter sp., assembly GCA_036404455.1. Classification (GTDB taxonomy): domain Bacteria; phylum Acidobacteriota; class Terriglobia; order Terriglobales; family Acidobacteriaceae; genus Telmatobacter. The sequence continues at coordinate 1,477 of DASWZM010000391.1, forward strand.
CGGCCTGGAGACGTGGATCAAGCCTCTGGCCGATGGCGGGGTGGCTGTGGGCGTGGTGAATCTTGGGGCTGGCGCGGCGCAGGCGACGGTGAAGGCCAGCGATCTGGGATTGAGCGGCGCGGTAAAAAAGGCGCGGGATCTTTGGACGCACCAGGACGTGAAGTTTGTTGGCGGGGCGTATGCGGCAACGGTGCCGTCGCACGGGGTGCTGCTGTTGAGGGTGAGCGCGAAATAGGATACACGAGGCTGGATTTCGTGCTATCCCACCCTGGCCGCAAAAACAAAAGCGCGGTGCCCAGAGGGCGCCCAGGTGGGGCACCCGGCTATGAGAGCGCGCCGAAAAGCAACCGCAGGTCCTTCGGCTTCCTTCGCTTGGCTATGGTCGCTCAGGATGGCAGATTTGTGGGGATTGGGACGAAAGCGCGTAAAGCAACAGCGCCCTCGCCCTGGCACGATAAGCTGGAAGGCAGGAGTTGGAGCATTTTCACTGTTCCCGAAATGTGGGGATTGTGCTATCCCACCCTAGCCGCAAAAACAAAGACGCGGTGCCCCGACCCTGAGGGTACCCCGGCGCCCAGGTGGGGCACCCATATCTTGTGCTGTCTGTGAAGATGCGCTAGGAGCTAGAAGCCGTCTATGCCTGACTACAAATACGCGACACTTGCCGTTCATGCGGGGCAATATCCGGACCCTTTGACGGGCGCGGTGAATGTGCCCGTTTACCTTTCATCGACCTTTGAGCTGACCGGGATTGGGACCGACAGGGGGTGGGACTACTCGCGGGCGGGGAATCCGACGCGGGACCGGCTGGAAGAGGCGCTGGCGGCGCTCGAAGGCGGGACCAGCGGGCACGCGTTTGCGAGCGGGATGGCGGCCATCTATGCGCTGGTGGCGACGCTGAAGGCGGGCGACCACGTGATCTGTTCCCATAATGTCTACGGGGGGACGCAGCGACTGTTCAACCTGATCGTGCGCCATTACGGGATCGACATCGAGTATGTGGATACGGGGAACCTGGAGGCTGTGGAAGCGGCGATCCGGCCGGCGACAAAGCTGATGCACGTGGAGACGCCGACCAATCCGCTCATGTCGCTGACCGACATTGCGGCGGTAAGCGCGATTGCACACGCTCACGGCGTCGAGGTCAGCGTGGACAACACGTTTCTGTCGCCGGTGTTGCAGAGTCCGTTGGCGTTGGGCGCGGACATTGTGATGCACTCGACAACCAAGTTTCTCAACGGGCACTCGGACGGGCTGGGCGGGGCGCTGATCGGGGCGAAGCCGGAGCACAAGGAGCGGTTTAATTTAGTTCAAAAGGCGGCGGGAGGGATTCTATCGCCGTTCGAGTGCTTCCTGGTGCTGCGCGGAATCAGGACGCTGGTGCTGAGGATGAAGCAGCACGAGGAGAATGGGCGGGCGGCGGCGGAGTTTCTGTCGACGCAGCCGAAGGTGAGCCGGCTGGCGTATCCGGGACTGAAGAGCCATCCGCAGCACGAGCTGGCCATAAAGCAGCAGAGGGGATTCGGGTCGATGCTGAGCTTCGACCTGGGTTCGAGAGAGGCAGCGGGACGGTTCCTGGGGGCCATCAAGGTGTTCTTGAGCGCGGAGTCGCTGGGAGGGGTGGAGTCGCTGGCTTCGCACTCGGCGACGACGACGCATGCGGCGCTGAGCGAAGAGGACCGGGAGCGGCTGGGGATTACGCAGGGGCTGGTCAGGCTGTCGGTGGGGATTGAGGACAAGGACGACCTGATCGCGGATCTGGAGCAGGCGCTGGGGGCGGTGTGAGGGTGGAGCATATGAGCGATTGTTCAATCGATACCGACCAAATGATGCCCGTCGATTCAATCGAAGGGGGTTCCACTGTCGATACAAATCTTCTCCGAGAAATGGCAATAGAAGCCTACGAGTTTATGTGCGAACAAGAATGGTGTGAGCGCGTAGATCATCAGTATCTGGCGTATGGCGTAGGCGGAGTTGTTGCCGTTTTTCTGTTCCAGATTACTCCGCGCTCTGAAGATGTCGATCCATGGTTGTGGGTGATCGTTGGAGATCTACCGCCCGCCTATATCGTCGTCGACGATAACCCGACAGCGGCTGATGCCTTGGACGCCTATTGTTCCGAGATACAGACTTGGGTCGAAGCGGCTGAGAGAGGCGAAAGCGTAGATGATTTGATACCTGTTAACGCGCCGCCGACGCTTGGCAATGCTGAGCAACTCAATGGAAGGCTTGAATTCTTGCGTTCTAAGATATTGCCTCTCGTTAAGGCGTGCTGATTCGGCTGACCGCCAGCATCAGTGTGGGAAGAAATAGCCTTTTCCTCAATGCCCAGCAGGCACAGGGGCGGCCTTTTTGGGTCTGCGCATGAGGAAGGGCAGCGGGATCAGGATTGCGGTGAGGGCAACCATTACCCAGATGACATCCACATAAGCCAGTAGGCGGGCCTGGATCTGGGCCATCGAGTAGATTTGTGCGCCGGCGCGCTGCAGGGCGTCGGCAATGGCGCTGCCGCGCTGCTGCCAGGCGGCGGCGAGGCCGGAGCGCATGGATTCAAAGGGACCGTTGCCGCTGACGGTGTGCGCGCCGAGCATGGAGAGGTGCTTCTGCGTCAGGCGCGCCAGCAGGGTGGTGACAAAGCTGATGCCGACGCTGCCGCCGAGGTTGCGCATGAGCGCGGACATGCCGCTGACCTCGTTGTACTTCTCCTGGGGAATGCCCACGTAGCAGAGGGTGTTGATGGGGATGAAAAGGAAGGGCAGCCCCAGCGCGATGACCACCCGCCAACTGACCGCCATGCCAAAGCTGACGCCGAGATTGACGCCGGTCATGCGATAGAGGCCGAAGGTGGTGATGGTGAATCCCATAGCCACCAGCCAGCGGGGATCGAATTTGGGGGCAAGAAAACCGGCCACGGGAAACAGGAACATAAGCGCGATTCCGCCACTGGAGACGGCCATGCCCGCCTGTTCGGCGGAGTAGCCCATGATCTCCTGAAGAAACTGGGGAATGAGCACGGTGGAGGAATAGAGGGAGACGCCCACCATGAACATGACAAACATGGTGGTGCCCACGTTGCGCTGGGCGAAGAGGCGCAGGTCGAGGATGGGATGCTCGACCCGGAGTTGGCGAACCAGGAAGATGGCGAGTCCCACGACGGAGACGACGGCGCAGGTGGCGATGAAGCGGGAGCTGAACCAGTCGTCTTCCTGGCCCTTGTCGAGCATGGTCTGGAGGGCGCCGATGGTGACGACCAGCAGGCCCAGGCCCCAGTAGTCGATGCCCTCGCGTCGTTTGCGAATGGCGGCGAGATAGGGCGGGTCCTCGACTACGCGGTTGGTGAGGTAGAGCGACAGAATGCCCACCGGGATGTTGATGAAAAAGATCCAGCGCCAACTGTAGTTATCGACGATCCATCCGCCGACGGTGGGGCCGAGGACGGGAGCCAGCACCACGGCCATGCCATAAACGGCGAAGGCCATGCTGCGTTTTTGCGGGGGGAAGGTGTCGGCGAGGATGGACTGTTCGCTGGGCTGCAGGCCGCCGCCGGCGGCTCCCTGCATGACGCGGAAGAGGACCAGCACGCCCAGGGTGGGGGCGAGGCCGCAGAGCAGCGAGGCGAGGGTGAAGAGGAAGACGCAGCTCATGTAAAAGCGCTTGCGGCCCATGCGGTTGGCGATCCAGCCGCTGATGGGCAGGACCACGGCGTTGGCGACCAGGTAGCTGGTGAGGACCCAGGTGGCTTCGTCGCGGCTGGCGGAGAGCGAGCCGCCGATGTGGCCCATGGCGACGTTGGCGATGGAGCTGTCCAGGGCTTCCATGAAGGTGGCCAGGGTGACGGTGATGGCGATGACCCAGGGGTTGGCGCGGGGCCGCCAGGTGTCGTGGAACGGGAGTGTGGCGGCCGCGGCCAGGGGGTGCTCCTTTTTCCGGCGCACGGGGCAGCCGTTGATCGAATGGAACGCTCAACTCAGAGTAAAGGATGCGTGGCGGGGCTCCAAGGGCGGGCGAGTGCATGGATACCCGCGTTGGCCGGCAGGGCAACGGGATAGGCGACGCCGACCTCGCCGGTGGCGGCGTCCGCTGTGTCGGCCCAAACGCCGACAATGTCTTTCGCAGCCAGCAGCTCGAAGGAGCTGCTGTGGGTTGTACCCGTGAAACCAAGAACACCAGCGGATCCAAGCGCGGGGTTTATGGAGTAGCCGTAGACGCCGAAGCTCTTATCGGAGACCCCGCAGACGCCGTATGCGCCGTTGGTCGCGCTGCCCATTACGGCGGTTAGGGGGAAGGTGCTTGTGACACCCGAGATTTGCCCGGTGAAGGCCGCGACGGTGGCGGCTGCCCGGCAAAGTCATCGGCCACCTTGTTGAGGTGTGTTTCCCCGTTGAGCGCCGGACGTGGAGCAGGACGGGCCGATCGTTGCTGCCGTCGAGCCTTCAGGTTTTGCATCATCTGCGGATGACGTCCCCACTCGGTCTGCTTTTCTTCAGGCTGGCCGTAGAGTTCCGGGTGGATGTAGAAGCCTCGCTCATTCGCCGGCTTCTCCTGTTCCACCACCAGTGGGTGCGCTTTGGCGTAGGGGTCCTGGCGAACCCCGGTAACCTGCCACGAGACCTTAACAAACGTGGCGTTGGTGCTGATGGTGAACTGATTGTTCTCGATCTCTTTCGATACGATGGCCTGGGCGAACTGGCCGATGACTGTGAGCTGGTAGCGGAAATCGGTGTTGAGAGCCTGGAACCAATCCGGAAGCTTAACCACTGCGTTGCCGTATTGGTCGGTCACCACGTTGCCGGTGTAGATGTTCATGTCCTCTGAGGATTCAACAGAGGTATGGACGAGATATTTGTTCGCTGGATCGATTGGATGGTCGATCTTGAACTGCTTGGTGGTCGCAGACACTGTGCCGTGAATGACTACGTCGCCGTCGAATACGCCGGCATACGCGCCCACCCCCGGTATCACAAGGATGCCGGCACCGCCATTGCCGGAGCCGGGGCCTGAACCGCCTTGAAACACTGCTCCAGAGCCTCCGTACCCATCGCTCGTGCTTACGTCACCGCCGATGAAGGCCCCTCCGGCCCCTCCAAAGCCAGTGTCTGAGCTCCCGCCCTGGGCGAAAATACCATCCCCTCCGAAATAACCTTCAGTAGCATAACCGGCATAGAAATCGCCGGCGTCCCCACCCGAGCCGCCGGTCGAATCGCCTCCCTCTCCCGTAACGCCGACAGCTCCAACGCCGCTGGAATTTGTTTGGCCCCAGGCAATTACTCCACCCGTCGAAGGGATTTCGACATTCGTTTGCAGCTCGTTGGTGTCATAGCCATCCGGGTTGGATTCGAAAAAGAGGTTGTTTCCATAGTTGTTGTCGTCCACTGCCACAATTCGCGCCGACGGAGTAGCTGCGGTAGCCGTATGCAGATATGTCCTGAAATCGACCGAAGCTGCCGCATTCAAGCCGCCGCCAGGGTTGGTAAGTGCCAGTATCGGCCCAAGCGCTCCCGGCGCATCGACAGATGACGTGACGGTGCCTGCCACGCTTTGGTTCCCGGTGAAGCTGTTGGCTGCTGCCAGTTGCGCGTATACACCGTTGAAAGTGCCCTCCAGCGGTGGCGTAATCGCGGGCAACAGGGCGCCCGTGTCCAGGCCGAGCGCGACCGAACCGGAGGTTCCTGAACCGGTCAGCGGGCTGGTGGTGGTGATTCCGGTAATGGTGCCGCCGCCCCCTCCGCCGCCGGGAAAGGTCTGTCCGCTGGCAAAGTTGATGATGCCGCTGGGCGCGATCGACAGCCCGGTCGAGGCGGGCGTCGCGGTTCCGGCGCCGAACAGCAGAGCAAGATTGGCCGTCGGCGCGGCCGTGTCGTTGCCCGAAATCTGCGTCTGCCAGGCGTAGTTCTGGGCTACCGCGCTGGTGGAAGTGCTGGAGTAAGCACTGGCCCCCAGCTCCAACAGCGGGGAGCTCACCGCCGCCGCTGCGGTCGCCAGCGTCCCCGGCTTCACCGTCACCGCGCCGTTGGACAGGAATCCTGCCGCCGCACTTGATAACCCCGTCACCGCCGAACTGCCCCCCGCCACCGCGCCGGTCACCGTCAGTCCGCCGCTTATCGACTGATTGCCGGTAAACGCGTTGGCGGCGCTCAACCGCGGATAGATGCCGTTCAGCGTGGTTTCCAGAGCCGCGGTGTTCAGACCCAGGCTAACCGCTCCCGATGTCGTTGCCGCGGTAACAGGGCTGGTTGCGCTCACGCTTTTGATGGTTCCGGGAAAGGCTTGTGTGGGCGCGAAGTTGATGGTCCCACTGCTGTTAATGGAAAGAATGTACGCCGCCGGGGCGGTTCCGTTCTGATACTCGAGTTGGAGGAAGCCAGACGGGGTGGCGGTGTCATTGCCGGTGGGATACGTAACCAGAGTAAAGGTCTGGTCAATGGGAGCATTGGCTGTTGTCGACCAGGTACTGGCGCTGAGCTGCATCTCTTGCGAAAGCGCTGCCCCCCCCGTTTTGGTTGCAGTGTAACGCGGGGGCAGGGCCAGCGTTCCGCGCACTGTCGCCGCTCCACCCACGTCCAGCGTCGTGGCCGGCGTGGCTTCATTGATGCCGATGTCCGTGCCCACTTGAACGATCTCCGAGTTGCCCTGCGTGAGCGCCCCGGTCCACAGAGGAACCGTGCCGGCCGTACCGGAACCGGTCACCGTGCCGGAGCCGTTGGGCTGCGCGTCCGGAGCCGGGACCGCGGTCTGCTGCCCGGCCAGCGCGGCCTGCGGGGCCAGAGCGGCCAACTGAGCCAACTGAGCCTGGGTCACAAAATCCGCCGCCGCATGCCCGGCCAACGACTCGGCGTCGGCCGACTTCATGGCGTAGGGAACGCTGGAAAGCTGCACGCGCTCCACCTCCGCAGCCCGCTCCACGCTCACTCCCAGCCAGCGCGCCACGCCGCCGGAAAACACCGCCTGGGGCAGCCCGGTGGGGCTGGCGCTTCCCAGCAGCACCGTATACGAGCCATCGTCCGCCACGGCCACCCGTTGCGTCTCCGTCCATAGCGGTTCACCGCCCTCCTCAGCCGCATAGATGCGGAAGACGGCCTCCACCGTGTCGCCGGCGCGGGTGGCCAGCTTGCCGGCAAACCGTACTTGTTGTGGAACCACCGGGGCAGCCGCCGAGGCTGACAGCTCCGTTGCCGGCGCGGCTTCCTGTGCGGACGTTTGTGCGGATGCGTGCGCGGACGCCCCCATGCACAGGGGAATCCAGATCAGCGATGCGGCCGCGGCAAAGCGCAACGGGCCGCCCATGGACGAGAAACTCTCTCTCATTGCTTGCATACAATTCTCTTTTCTTCACCTGCCGATTCAACCAGGTCGAACTGAGGTGGTGCAGGGTTGGAGTAAGGCCGATTATGAAAATGAATCGAGAATTGGCGCTACCGATGGCGCCGGCTCGGGCTTTGGTTGATCGCCGATTCGCCTGAGGCCCTAGCTAACTCGCGGGGAACATTCACCAATTTATCGCGAACTGGTGAATGCTTTGTCAACATGATTCGTCTTTTGACTCCCGGCTCGGATACATCCTCGCTTGCAGGCGGTCGATGGACCCATGCAGGCCCTACCGCGACCTCAGCGAACACACAAGGAACTCCAAGGTTCAGGGTCCCGGGCGTGTAACCGGCAAACGGGAAGTTCCTGGTTGACAAACATTCCCGCAGGCCTTCGGCGTGGATGGTACTTGCTTCGTCTCGGACTGCCGCGATGGCAGGATTCCGTTGTATCAGGTGGCAGCATAACGTTGAACCCGATGGCAGCATTGGATTGTAACGGGTGGCAGAATTGACTGTATTCAGCAAAGATCGCTCAAAGAAGATTACTTCCTGGGTGCATGCGCAAGGGAGGACTGCCCTTCGCAGCAGTGGGTCCATGACAGCGGGTGGAGGTTACAGTGATTGTGGAAGCGTTGTAAATCCGATCTCTTTCACAGCAAAGGAATTTCTTGCTCAGCAGCATTTTCCAAGTGTTCAAAGCGAGTTTTTGAACGGCCCCCGAGGCAGGCCAGATCCTGCGAAGCCGCTCCATACGCGGTACAATTCCAGCGAGTCAGTTATGAAGGAGGAACTCCTGATGAAACGACTCGGATTTGCTCTCATGCTATTCGTTGCGATGTCCTCACCTGCGTGGGCTGCTAAAAAGATCACGGTGCAGGAGCTTAAGGAGACGCTTATCTCTTTCCTTGAAACCAAGAAGAGCGACCAGGAGGTTGGCAGCAGGCTGCAGGTGATCGAACTGAGCGAGGAGTTGACAGTGAGCACCATGAACAGCCTGATGAAATACCTTCCTGGCCCACTGTCGACACAGCAGATTTACGTGCTTGAAGCGCGCAGCGCCGATCTCGTCCCGCCGGCCGCCGACCTGCCAGCTACTCCCGCCCCGGATGCGGCTGCCCAGAAGGCCATGCTCGCCAAGGTTGAGACCTACGTCACGAGGACTTACGAGCAGCTTCCGGCCCTGAAGGCAATCAAGATCACCCTGCGTTTCCAGGACAACATGGAGGCTGTTGCCAACAGTTCGGGGGTGGTTGGAAGTGCAACGGAAGTGGATACCACGGCCGGGTTCTCCAATCCGGCCTCTTTTGTCCACTTCATCAACTCCGCCGTAGCGCCGGTGGTGAGCGAGCACGGGGCGGAGAAACTGGCATGGGAAAAGGACAAGACTCCCTGGGGAGCGAACAAGATGATCGCGCTTGAGGAACCGGACCCCAGCCTGGGCGCCGTCTTCCATGAAGCGCGGGCCGCGGGGAGCATCCAATGGCTGCGCTGGGAGCTGGTCAATGGCAAGCAGGCCGCCGTCTACTCCTTCGCGGTGGCAAAAACGAAGTCCCGGCTGGCGGTGAACGTGTGCTGCTTCCCGAACGTCAAACAGGCCGGTGTGGCGACGTTCTACACGGGCACGACCGCAGCCGCGCTGGCCGGATCGGAAGCGGCTGGGGGTGGGTCCGGCGGCGTCACGGGAAACTTTCAAACCAGCACCGATTGGCACAATTACAAATCCAGCGTGCCGTACCACGGCGAGCTGTTCATCGATCCGGATACCGGAACCGTGGTGCGGATGATCACAGAGGCGGAACTGAAGCCATCCGAGGTGGTTCATCAGGTGGACACGCGGATCGACTACGGCCCGGTGAATGTGGGCGCAAAGGTGCTGATGGCGCCGGTGAAGACGGTCGTCAACACCGAAGTGGTCCCCAAAGGCGACTCTGGCGCGGGCGGCTACTCCACACGGAAGACGCTGTTTCTTTCCGAGTACAAGAGCTATCAACTGGACGGCGCCAGGTAGCCGGGTGGGGTGGGATTTGCCGGGTCCGGCCGCATGCTCCCGGTTGCAGTGTGCTCGCGCAGCCGGTGCTGCCAGGGCACCGGGCAATCTCGCTGGGAAAGACGTATAAGTAATTTCAGTGGCTGTGGCCCGCATGGAAAGAGCCACAACCTGGTGGCTGGTTCTCTTGCCTTGGCTGGAGGTCTATGGACACACGTCAAATCTGCCCGGCGGCTTCCGCGCGGGACGGAATGCTGTTGCTGGGGATCGATACGTGCGGGCCGACGGGATCGGTGGCGCTGGGACGGTTTTCCGGGGCTTTGGTTGAGATTGTGGGAGAGATTGAACTGGAAGGGCGGAGCTACTCGGCCACGCTGGTGGCGGCGGTGGGTGAACTGCTGGAGCGCAACGGCGCGCGGCTGCGGGAGGTGGGCGCCATTGCCGCCGTCAACGGGCCAGGGAGCTTTACCGGTGTGCGGGTGGGTTTGAGCGCGGTGAAGGGACTGGCCGAGGGTAGGGAGATTGGGGTGGTGGCGGTGTCGCGGCTTGAGGTTCTGGCGTGGAAGGCGGGCGTGGAGTCCGCGGCGCTGGACGCGCATCGCGGCGAGGTTTTCCTGCGCGTGGGTGGGCCGGGCCTGGAGGGCAAAGAGCTGCTGGCTGGAGGGCGTGAGCTTGGGGCGATGGATCCGGGGCGAGGGCGGATTGCGGTTTGCGACGATGCGGCTCAAGCGCTGCTGAAGGCGGCGTGGCCGGATGTGGAGCTGGTGCGGACCCTGGCGCCGACGGCCGAGGATGCGCTGCGACTTTGCGCGGCGCAGGTGGCGGCTGAGGAGTTTGTAGACGTGGCGCTGCTGGATGGGAATTACCTGCGGCGGTCGGATGCGGAGATCTTTGGCGAGGCGGCGGGGCCGCATCGCGCATGAATTCCCCCGCGGCGGAGGTGCGGGTTCGGCGCATGGAGGCGGCGGACCTCAGGCGGGTGATGGAGATTGCGGGGAGCTTGCCGGAGGCGCCGCAGTGGCCGGTTGCGGCTTATCGGGCGGCGCTGGACCCGCTCAACACGCCGCGGAGGATTGGGCTGGTGGCGGAGGAGCTGGAGACGGGCCCCGTGGCGGGTTTCGCGGTGGGGAGTCTGCTGGCGCCGGAGGCGGAATTGGAGACGATTGCCGTGGCTCGGGAGGGGCAGCGGCGGGGCGTTGGCGGGCGGTTGTTGTGGGCGATGGTGGAAGAGCTGAGGACGGAGCAGGTGAACGAGGTAATTCTGGAAGTGCGCGCTTCGAACCGGGCGGCGCTTGGATTCTACCGGGCACAGGGATTCGTCGAGACCGGGCGACGGCCGCGCTACTACGCTGATCCTCAAGAAGATGCGGTTCTGCTGGGGCTGCGGGTGGCGGAATGGCCGGTGCGGAAAGCGGGAAGGTGATTGCGCTCACGCCCGGCAGAATTCAAACCTGAGTTCCACAGGTTCAGATTACTTTCGCTTATTTTCTCTCTTGCCGTTTGCACATGTGCAGCGATATATGTAAGTGTTCAGTTAACGAGAGCGATTCTCCGACTCGCGCCGTCTTGCTGTCTGTGATGCAGCAGTTTCCGGCTAGACACATCGGAGAACCGCTATAACGGAGGTGCTTGATGGACGAAGTACAGGATCCGACGCTGAGCGAAGAGATTCATCGCCTGCAGGCCGAACATCGTCGCTACGCTCAGCGGTTGGAAGAATTGCTTCAAAAACCCTATCTCTCCGAGGATGAACAACTCGAGGAAGTGCGCCTGAAGAAGCTGAAGCTGCACGCCAAGGACCTGATCTTTGCCCTGGAGCGCCGTATGCCGGCGGTCGCATAGGGCACTGGAAACTCAGGGATCCTAAGGGCGAATTGCTTGAGCTGCAGGCCCACGCGGCCTAAACGCGGGTAGTGTGCGCAGATGCCGTGTCCAATCGAGCAGGCAGGCGGGCGGAATCGCCGTATAATCGTTTGGAACGATGGTTCGCGACGGTTACATCTACGGTTTGAGCTTGCTGGCGGTGGCGATTGTGCTGGCGTGGGCAACGGACAACTGGGCGTGGGGCATTGCGCCTGTGCTTCTGGCGGCTTTTTTTCTATGGTTCTTCCGCGATCCTCAGCGGACGATCCCAACGGGCGAGGGATTGATTGTGTCTCCTGGCGACGGGCTGGTGACCGAGACGGCCATGATCGCCACTCCCGAGGGCCCAAGGCAGCGGATCAGCATTTTCCTGAATGTTTTTGACGTACACGTGAACCGCTCGCCGATCGGCGGGGTGGTGAGCAGTGTGCGCTACAAGAAGGGCCAGTATTTGAATGCCATGAACCCGGCCTCGGCGGACCGCAACGAACAGAACGCGGTGACGGTGCGGGGCGAAGGGATCGAGGTTACGTTCAAGCAGATTGCCGGACTGCTGGCGCGGCGGATCGTGTTCTATTTGCGCGAGGGCGACAAGGTGGAGCGCGGGCAGCGGGTGGGGCTGATCAAGTTCGGTTCCAGGGTGGATGTGGTTTTTCCGGCCGAGGCGGCGCTGCGGGTGAAAGTGGGGCAGCGGGTGAAGGGCGGATCGAGCGTTCTGGCGGCCATGGCGGACGGAGCAGCGCTGTGAACGGGCGGGATGCGGCCGTGGCCAGGGCCAACGCCAAGGCACGGCTGCGCCGCGGCATGTACCTTCTGCCTTCGCTGTTTACCGTGGGCAATATCGCCGCGGGATATTTCTCAATCAGCGAGACGATCAAGGCGATCAGCGACAACGGCGACGCGCACGTACATCTGGACTGGGCGGCCATCGCCATCCTTTTCGCCATTCCATTCGACTCACTGGACGGGCGGATTGCCCGCATGACCAATACCACCAGCGATTTTGGCAAAGAGCTGGATTCGCTGGCCGACGCCATCACGTTTGGGGTGGCGCCGAGCCTTCTGGCGCTGATCTGGGGATTCCACTTTCTGCCGGATTCGATCAACCCGGAATTGCACCAGCATTTGGCTCAGGCCGGGGCCTTCATCTGTTTTCTGTTTCTGATCGGTGGGGTGTCGCGGCTGGCGCGGTTCAACATCTCGCACGATGCGCAGCCGCGGAATCCGGGACGGCCGGGACGCAAGTATTTTGTGGGGATGCCGATTCCGGCGGCCGCGGGGCTGCTGGCTGCCACCGTCCACCTGTGCTACGGCTATCCGGTGCTGGCATGGTGGATCGCGATTCCATGGCTGATTCTGGTGGGGTTGAGCGGGTTTTTGATGGTGAGCACGTGGCGGTTCTGGTCGGGCAAGGAGATCAACCTGTCGCGCAGTCATCCATTCCAGATCCTGTTAGTGTTGGCCATTGTGTTGTATGTCGTTATCCGGTATTCGCAAGGGGTGCTGTTCACGCTGGCGCTGGTCTACATGTTCTCAGGGATCTGGGCGCGGGCGGCGTACGGTTGGACGCGGCGGCGGCGGAGAAGGCCGGCGGGCGTTGCCGCCGCGGAGGCAGACGCGGCAGAGCCGGAATCATTGGGACATTCGTAATTCATCCAACTGAATTTATCCAGCCGAAGAAAAAGGTGTTTGTGTACAAGATAGCGATTGCCGGGGCCTCAACGCTGCTGGGCCGGGAGTTGAAGGAAGCGCTGTCGGAGTCGCCGCTGGCCGCGGCGAACTTTGTGCTACTGGACGAAGCAGAGGCGCAGGGGCAGTTGGACCAGGTGGGGGACGAGGTTACGTTTGTCCAGGCCATTGGCGCGGATGCGTTCGAGCGCGCGGACTTCACGTTTTTCTGCGGCACGGAGGACCTGACGCGCATGCACTGGCGGGAGGCGCTGCGGGCGGGTTCGACGGTGCTGGACCTTTCCGGCGCGCTGGACCAGGAGACGGGGGTTCTGGTGCGGGCGCCGTGGCTGGGCTCGGAGGCGGCGACGGCCGACCTGTTTACTCCCGCCGTGGTTCCGGCGCACCCCGCGGCGCTGGCGCTGGCGCTGGTTCTGGATCGGCTGCAATTGGCCGCGCCGGTGCGCTTTGCTGCCGCAACGGTGCTGGAGCCGGCGAGCGAGTTTGGGCGCGCGGCGATGGACGAGTTGCACCAGCAGACGGTGAGCCTGCTGAGCTTCCAGGGCATGCCGCGCGCGATCTATGACGCGCAGGCGGCCTATAACCTTCTGAGCGGCCTGGGCGAGAGCGCGGCTGTGAACCTGAGCGCGGTGGAGGCGCGGATTCGGCGGCATTATGAGGCGCTGGGAGAGGGGCGCTGGCCGGCGCTGGCGTTGCAGGTGATTCATGCGCCGGTGTTTCACGGGCACACGTTTTCGATCGCGGTGGAGCTGGAGCGGGCGGTGGAGATTTCCTCGCTGGAAGAGGTTCTGGGCGGGGAGCACGTGGACCTGGTGCTGGAAGATACGGATTCGCCTTCGAACCTGGCGGCTACGGGGCAGAACGATGTGCTGGTGCGGCTGCGGCCGGAGTTCGGCGGGTCTCGCAACACGAACGAGGCTTCGCGTCTGTGGATTTGGGCGGCATCGGACAATTTGCGGCTGCATGCGCAGAATGCGCTGGCGTGCGCGCTGGATTTGAGAAGGTTGAGGCCGGCGGGGACGGTGCAGTAGGGGCGGGCCGGTGAGGGTAAGACGACAGGTTTGAATCTTACTCTCGTTGAATTAGCTTACATTTGTATGATGGTCTTACTTCTGATAGGATGTAAGCCATGGAGCGATTCTACACAAAAGTCAGCAGCAAAGGCCAGATGGTGATTCCAGCGGCGGTTCGCGAGCAGTTGGGGATTGAGGCGGGGACGCGCATTGCCGTGCGGGTCGAGGGATCGCGCATGATTCTCGATCCTGAGTCGTTGGCGGCAAAGCTGCTACTGATCGAGGAACTCAGAGGATGTACGGCAGGTGGTCCATCCGGGACCGATATGCTGCTTGCGGACCGGCGGCTTGAGCGCGAACGGGAATTGAGGGAAGAAGGCTGGTAGGGCCATCCCATGACCATTTACGTTCTTGACTCATCAGCTATCATTCGTTACCTCGACAATGAAGCTGGGGCGGATCGCGTTGCGGCGGTTTTGAAGATGTGCGTAGCCGGAAAGGCCGCTGTCTGGATTTCTGCCGTGCAATGGGGCGAAGTTGCCGGGAACCTGCGCATCCGATTCGGCGCTTCGAAGGAACTAAGCATCCTCAGTATTCTTGCGCCGAGTGAGGCCAAGATTGTTCCAGTCAGCGGAGATCGTGCGGTACGGGCCGCTGACCTAAAAGTGGATCGCAAGATTCCATACGCAGATGCATTCACTCTGGAACTTGCCATGGACTCGACGGAGCATATTCTTGTCACCGCCGACTACGACTTCAAATCCGTGGCCGATCTGGCGCGAATTGAGTTTCTTCCTGTGAAATAGACAAACTGGCAACCGCCCTCAGGACCCCCGCAGCGGAGCCAGGCCTGCTCGATGTAGCTGTCGGTCATGCCGGCGATGTAGTCGGCGACGGTGCGGGCGAGGCCTTGCGTGGGGATTTGGGCGCGGTGATCTTCAGGGAGCTGCGTGGGGTCGGCGATGAGGGCGGCGAAGAGGCTCTGAACGACCTGGGTGGCGTGGGTGTGGGCGTCTTCCATGATGGGGGAGTTGTAAAGGCTGGCGTAGAGGAAATCCTTGGCGGCGGCGCGTTCGGCTTCGAGCTGCGGGCTGAGGGCTGCGAGGCGATGGGGCGCACGGCGGATATCGGCCAGGGTGGCGGCGCCGGGGCCGGTAGCGGACGGACCGTTAACGCCAAGGGCGGCTACGCGGGCGCGCACTTCATTCAACAGATCGGTCACCAGTGCGTTCAGGATGCGCTTGATGGCTTCGTTCACGGCGAGCTTGGACGGGGCGGCAGGGTATTGGCTGAGAACGGCATCATGGAAGCGGCGGAAGAGAGGCACGGCTTCGCGGACCTGCGGGAGGGTGAGGATGCCGGAGTCGAGGCCGTCGTCGAGGTCGGCGGTGAGGTAGGCGATTTCGTCGGCCAGGTCGATGAGCTGGGCTTCAAGGGGCGGGAACCGGTCGAGGAAGTACTCGGCCAGCTCGGGGTGGGCTGCGGCGGAGTAATCGCGGGAATGCTTGACGATGCCCTCCCTTACGCCAAGGGTCAGGTTGAGGCCGCGAAAGGCGGCGTAGCGCTCCTCGAACCAGGTGACGATGCGCAGGGCGTGGAGGTTGTGGTCGAAGCGCAGGCCGTGGGCCTGGAGGGCGTGGTCGAGGGCCTGCTCGCCGGCGTGGCCGAAGGGGGGATGGCCGATGTCGTGAACCAGTGCGAGGGCCTCGGCCAGCTCGGCGTTGAGGCCCAGGGCGGCGGCCAGGGTGCGGGCGATCTGTGTGACCTCGAGGGTGTGGGTGAGGCGGCTGCGGAAGTGGTCCGACGGGGATTCGGCGGGCAGGCGGGCGAAGACCTGGGTCTTGCCGGCGAGGCGGCGAAAGGCGCGGGAGTGGAGAATGCGGGCGGCGTCGCGGGCGAAGGGAGTGCGGTAGGGATGAGGGGGTTCGGCGTGGGTGCGGCGGGCGAGTTCGCTGTCCGCGTCTCCGCTGACGGCAATCCCCGGGTGGAGTTTGACAGGCGAGCTGGTTTCAGAGTCCGTCATCGTCGACGCGCAACAGAGGAGTTCACGTCTGGTTATACCGCAGTTGGGGATGGGAACGCAGGAAAGAAGGTCATTCGGTGCTTTGAATCACCATCGACCGGATGCGGCGGTGGTATAACGTTTTCAACACGGCAGGGATTGGACAACGGCAATGGAGCGGGAGTACTATCCTGCCGGAATTCGCAAGGGGCTGGCGCGGGAGCGAAAACCGGCGTCGGCTTCCGAGACTTTTCACTACGGACCTGGAGGCAAGCATGAAGGCTATTCAGAGAGTTGCGTTGTTTGTTCTGGTTTTGGGAGTTGCGTTCACGACAGGGTGCGGCGAACGGCACTCGAAGAAAGAGGTTTTCTACCTGATTTCGGCGGATTCGGCTCTGCCCTACTGGCAGACCGCGGCGGCGGGCTTCAAACAGGCGGCGGCGCAATACGGGGTGACAGCAAGAGTGGTGGGGCCTGACGGCCACGATCCAGCGGCCGAACTGGCCGAGCTTCAAAAAGCGACCGCGGCCAAACCCTCAGGCATCCTGATCTCAGTGGCCGACATCTCGGTGCTGCAGCCCGGGATCGATGCGGCGATCAGCGCAGGGATTCCCGTGATTACCATGGACTCCGACGCGGCGGGCAGCCACCGGCTGTACTTCATCGGCACCAATAACCTGGAGGCGGGACGGCTGGGCGGCCAGCGCGTGATTGAGAAGCTGGGCGGGAAGGGCAACGTGGTGTTCTTCACGATTTCAGGCCAGCCCAACACGGAAGAGCGGCTGAAGGGATTCAAGGATGTGTTTGCGAGCCGGCCGGAGATCAAGATCGTGGAGGTGGTGGACATCCAGGGCGATGTGCGGGCGGCATTCGACAAGACCCAGGAGTTCCTGGCGCTGTCAGGACCGAAGAAGATCGATGCCTATGTCTGCCTGGAATCGGCGTCGGGCAAGTTGGTGTCCGATGCGCTCAAGCGGGCCGGCGGCGGCCGGGAACTGGTGGCCTGGGATGTGAATCAGGATACGCTGGACGGGATCAAGGCCGGGACAATCGATGCGACGATTGCGCAGAAGCCTTTCACCATGGGCTACATCGGGTTGAAGGGGCTGGACGAGATCTACCATGCGCCGCCCAAGGCACTGAACAAAGACTACGCGACGGACTCCTTCTCGCCTTACCCGGTGTTTGTGGATACAGGCACCTCGCTGGTGGACCAGAGCAACGTGGATTCGTACATTGCATCGGCGGCGGAGGGAACGAAGTAGGGCGGTTGGCGGACTTGCAGTTATCCCATCGCAGACATGGAGCGGCATTGCGCCCTGATGGCGCGCAGTTCCGCGCCCATGGATTGTCCGCGAGCGCAGGATGATCGCCCGATCGAGCGCCCAATGAGGTTTGACGATGAAAACCAAGCGCATCATGGTTGTCTCGCTGTTTCTTCTTTTGCTATCGGCAGATGTCTGTCTGTCGCAGCGGAGCCTTTCAGCAAAATGGGAAGAACTTACCGGACCCGACTTCATTGACGCGATTCATCAGTCGCAAGGGGTTTGCCTGCTGCCGTTCGGCATTATCGAGAAACACGGACCGCACCTGCCGTTAGGCACGGACCTTCTGGATGTTCGCTTCGCGGTGATGAACGCGGTACAGCAGGAGTATGCGGTGGTGTTTCCCGAATATTATTTCGGACAGATCTTCGAGGCGCAGCAGCAGCCTGGAACGTTGGCCTACAGCCTGGGGACGCAACTGACGCTGCTGCAGGAGACGGTCAAGGAGATGGCGCGCAATGGCTGCAAGAAGGTGGTCATTGTGAACGGCCACGGCGGGAACAACAGCCTTTTGCCGCTGTTCGCGCAGGCGCAACTGGCCAGCCCACGCGACTACGTGGTTTATGTTTTCGGACTGCCGGACACGAACCTGCCGGGACGCCCAGCCTTGAAGACAAAGGTGGACATGCACGCAGGCGAAACGGAGACTTCGCTGATGCTGATTGCGCGGCCAGACCTGGTCCACATGGACCGTGCGACAGAGGAATCGGGCGCGGACAGGAAGCGGCAGTCCTTGCCGGCCTCTGTTTATACAGGCATCTGGTGGTATGCGCGTTTTCCGAATCACTATTCGGGTGAGGGTGCGGCAGGGAACAAGGAACTTGGGGAGTTCGACCAGAAGGAATGGTCGCGCCAAATTGCCGAAGCGATCAAGGCGATCAAGGCCGACCAGGAAAGCCTCAAACTGCAAAACCAGTTCTTCGAGGATTCGCAGCACCCGTTGCAGACCAAGCAATAAGTGCGGCGTCTCAGTTCAACGGCAAGCCGCGTTCGCCTGGGCGGGTTGATTTTTCCTTGTCGGCGCTGAGGCACCGACCCGCCCTTGCCCTGAGTTCTTTGCGGCTTGCCGGGTGCCGCGGGCTATTCGGGTTTGGGTTGGCCGGCGGCGCTTTCCTGTTTGGCGAGCTTGACGCGGGCGCTTTCCAGCTTGCGCTGGACTTTGGCTACGTCGCCGGGCTCGACGTCGGCGGGCGCGGATTTGGCGTATTCGGCGAGGGAGATTTCCCACTGCGCAGCAGCCAGGCGGATGCGGCCGGTCTTCTCGTAGAGTTCGCCGAGATGGTCGTGGACGGTGGGGTCGGTCTGGTCGCGTTCGACCGCCTGGCGGAGGTTCTCTTCGGCCTCTTCGTACTGTCCGAGCTTGAAGTAGACCCAGCCGAGGGAATCGAGGTAGGCGCCATTCACGGGTTCGAGATCGACGGCCTTGCGAATGAGCTTGAGGGCCTCGGGGAGGCGAATGCCCCTGTCAGCCAGCATGTAGCCCAGGTAGTTGAGAGTCATGGCGCTCGAGGGGTCCAGATCGAGGGCCTGGCGGAAGAACTGCTCGGCCGGCTCGTAGTGCTTCTGCCGCTCAGCCAGCGCGCCCTTGAGGAAGAGCAGGTAGGTGCGGTCTTCGGTTTTGGTGGTGAGCGGACCGGCCTTGGCGTATGCCTCATCGGCATCCTTCCAGCGGTGCATCTCGGTGTAGAACTGGCCCAGCTTGAGCCACACCACGCGGTCTTTTTCCGAGTTGTCCAGGAGGCCTTTGGTGAGAGTGAGGGCGTCTTCGAATTTTCCTTGCTCCACCAGGGCTCCGGCGAGCATCAGCTTGAGATCCACATCCTTGGGATTGGCTTCGACGGCTTTGCGGGAGACCTCGACGGCGCGATCGTACATTTTGGCTTCGCCGTAGGTTTCAGCTTGAGCTTCAAAGCCTCGGACGGCGGTTTCGCCGCCCATGTCAATCATCTTCTGGTAGGCGGCGATGGCCTGATCCGTCTTGTTCTGCTCGTGATAGATGAAACCGAGCCGCTCGAGGAAGAAGCCGCGGTTGGTCTTCTCTTCAGCGGTGTAGGCGCCGTTGGCGTGGGAGGTGAGGTCGACCATCTTCTCGTAGGTCTGGGCAGCCTCGTCGAATCGATTCAGCTGGTCCAGGAGCACGCCTTCGTTAAAGCCGGCTTCAAGGGATGCGGGGTCCTGCTTGCGGGCTTTGCGGATGGTGGCCAGCGCATCCTCGAGCTTTCCCTGACGGCGCTGAATTTCGGCGATGTGGATGAGGGCCTCAGTGTCCTCGGGATCGGCCTCGGCAAGCAGCTTGAATTGTTTGAGGGCTTCGTCGAGCTGATTGTCAGCGAGCAGCGCCTGGCCGAGAGCGTCGAGGGTATGGGCGTCCTCTGGTTCCATGTCGGCGGCGCGCTGATAAGCGGCGATGGCGTCCTTGGGCTGCTTCAACTGGTCATAGGCCGCGCCCAGGGCAGCCTCCATCTTGGGGCTGCGGTCGGCGACGGGGACGGCTTCAATCACCTTGGCGGAGTGTGCGACGTCGCCGCTTTCGGCATAGAGGCGGGCCAGGTTGAGGACCACTTCCTCCGACTCGGGCTCGATGGCCTGGGCAGTCTTGAACTCTTCTTCCGCATTTTTGGGATCGTGCTTGACGGTGTAGAGCTGTCCGAGGACCATGCGGTCCTCGACGCTTTTGGGTTGAAGGGCGACGATTTTCTCGAATTCAGCGATGGCCTGGTCGAGGACATTGCCGGAGGGCGAGGCGGAAGAGACGGCATTGGAGGCGTCGCTCAACTGGCGCAGGTAAATCCGTCCCAGCAGCTTGTGGGCCTCGATGTCGTTGGGGGAACTCTTGAGCAGGCCGCGGGCGGTGGCTTCAGCTTCGCGGATGTGGCCGGTACGGAAGTACAGATCGGAGAGCCCGTCGTTCAACTGCGGAGAGTTGGGGTCGGCGTTGAGCGCAGCCTTGTACTCCTCGATGGCCAGGCGCGCGTCCTCGGTGTTGCCATTGGCGATGGCGTCTTCCTCGTAGGTGTCGGCCAGCGCGAGGTGATAGTAGGAAAGGGCGCGGTCAGGGAGCTGCGCGGGGGCTTGGTCGGAAACCGCGACCTTGGCTGGCGCGGCAATGGCGGGAGCTGTCTGGGCAGGGGCCGCGGCGGGCAAATTCGGGGGGGGAGTGGTTTCCGGAAGTGTGCCTCCCGGCACATTCTGGGCGCGGGCTTGCACGGTCGGGAGCAGGACCAGCGTTGCGGCAACAATCGAGAGCCAGAGGGGCAGCGAAGAACTCTTGAGTTTCATCATCCTTGGGATTCCGAGCCTTTCAAGCCGGGCGAACGGGGAAAAGCTCCACACCGGAAGGCCAAAAGACAGCACAGGCAGCCGGTAGGAGCATCTCTGTCTATTGTACAGACGATTTTACCTGTCATTTGTCTCGAATGGCACGGCGGAATGCGGGATTTTTGGGAAAGGCGGGCAGGAATGGAAGGGAAAACCGATCCACTTCAGCCGGATGGAATCGAACTCAGGGAAAATGGGTTACGATAAGGACCAAGGATGGAGCGGCAAGCCTCCCAAGGATGATGGAATGACGACAGTCCAAATCACGTTGCCCGACCAACTGGCGCAGGAGGCGGAACGGGCCGGGCTGTTGTCGTCTCAATCGCTGGAGAATTTGCTTCGCCGGCAGCTAAAGGCAAAGGCCGCCGAGCAGTTGTTTGCCGCCATGGAACGCATGGCCGCAGTTGACGATCCTGCCTTCCTATCGCCTGAGGAAATTGCCGAGGAGATTTCAGCGATGCGCGCTGAACGACGCGCCAACGGTCGCGGGTGATGCGATTGGTGTTGGACACGAACGTCGTTGTCTCAGCATTGTTATGGAACGGCGCGCCCAAGCGGCTTTTGAGAGTTGGCCACTTGGAAGGCATCCTAATCTTTACCAGCACACCGCTATTGGAAGAACTGACAGAGACTCTCTCTAAATCGAAATTTGAGAGAAAGATTGCCGCGTCCCTGCACCCCATTGACCGGCTTGTCGAGTTGTATTCCAAACTGGCTGTTGTTGTGCGGCCTGTTTCCGTGCCGCGCCTCGCGCCCGACCCGGATGACGATGTGGTCATCGGCACGGCGCTGGCGGCCAAGGCCGATCTTCTGGTCACGGGAGATCGAGCCTTGCTCTCCGTCGAGCGGTATGAAGGCGGCCGGATTGTTTCTGTCAGTGAGGCCTTGCAGGCCGTTGTTCAGGGCGCATCGCACGACGCCCCATAGCAGGGATTGAAGCCTGTTCGCGGTGCGTGTCCCCGGCGTCGGAGAGGATGGCTCCAAAGCCGCCGAGCGCGGAGGCCGCGGAACCAGTTCATCTGGCGGGCTAGCGCCAGGGACTGGGTGCGCAGGCTGGTCAGTCGCTGGGTAGTCGGCGTCATCGCTCCCTCACACACTCAGCACGATGAAGGAGGAGATTACGAATTGCAGAACGGATGACGCCAAAAGCCACCAGCGAGCGGCCCCTTTTCCAGCGAGAACACATGGTAACGCAATAAGAAATGAAGGAAGTACCCATCGGCACCATTGATAAAACAGATCGCCGCGAGCAAAGCGTGTCCAGGACGCAATAAGCAAGCAAGCTTGCTTAGCAACCGCGAGAAAGCCAACGTAAAAGACCGTTCGTCGCCATGTTGAGAGCCTGGTCTCGCGAGCCTTGCTGCGCCATGCAATCCACGCGTACGCGAATCCCCCGAATGCCACCAAAATCATCCCCAACTGGGCCGCATTCGAAAGAAATTGGAGGAAGGCTTTCATTTGGCCACTCGTATATCAATGCCGGAAGTGGCGGATGCCGGTGAAGACCATGGCAACACCTAGCCTGTCGGCGGCGTCGATGACGTCCTGGTCTTTCACGGAGCCTCCGGGCTGGATGACGGCGGTGGCTCCGGCCTGGGCTACGGTTTCAAGGCCGTCGGGGAAAGGGAAAAAGGCGTCGGAGGCGGCTACGCAATCGTTGAGCGGGAGCACGGCTTTCATGGCGCCGAAGCGGGCGGCATCCACTCGGCTCATCTGGCCGGCGCCGATGCCGAGGGTCTGGCCGTCGCGGGCGTAGACGATGGC
>DASWZM010000392.1:0-3127 GCA_036404455.1 Occallatibacter sp.
AATGGCGAAGGGCCCAAAATAAACCGATCGGCACTGTTTCTCGGTTAGCTCGCATGGACGGACCCCAGAAACGCGCCCAGCTTGGCAGTTGCCTTAAACAGCGGGATCGGGTCGAGTTGCTTCAGTGCCGACGTGAACGCGTTGGAAAGGCTCCACATGGTCCGTGGTAACCGTCCGGTGAACCCATTCCAACCTTTTGCCCGCGCATCCCGTCGCTTATACTCCGTTACATCCGCGCACAACAGGGACGGTAGAATTCTGATGGGGGAGTAACGATGACGTCAGCGGGTAAGCCCAAGGGGCAGGCAGTACGCCGGGTGGGAGGGCGTCGCACCGTGGAGCGCTTGAAGCCGGAAGAGGCCACGGCGGTCTTGCGGCATCTCTTGGAAGTCCATCCGGAGCTTGCGGGCGAGGCCGAAGAGATCGCGCGAGCGCTCCTGCAGCGAGTGGAATACGAGGACGTGGCGGCGGAGATTGAAGATGAAATCCGGGCCTTGGATTACGCGGACCTTAACGCCCGTGCGGGCCGTCATGAGTGGGGATACCTCGAGCCTACCGAGGCGGCCTGGGAAATATTAGAGGAAGCGCTGGAACCCTTCCGCGAGGATATGAAGCGCCACCTCGAGCTGGGACTGGAAACGGAGGCGCTGGAAATCTGTAAAGGCTTGGTGCTGGGCTGCTATCGACTCAGCGAGCGTGCCGGGGGCGACGTTTTGGGATGGGCGCCTGACTTCCCGGGGGAAGCAGCCGGCCATGCTCTGGAGGTCTGGTATACCGGAAGCGACGACCCTAAGAATCGTAAGGGCCGAAAAAAGCTCCCCCCACTTCCGGCTGACTTCCTGCAGTTGGTGCCGAAGTGGATTTCCCTGATCGAAGGTGTAGGGAAAGAAAGGAAGTGAGGGGGCTGTCCGGTCATAGGGCCGCCGACCGTGGTCCCGACGCCAGTCATCCGGCAAGACGGGCAAGACAAGAAGGTCAGCAGGTCGGGGGAGAGGCATGCCGTGCCTTCCATTGGTCAGGAAGCAATTCGGCGAGTCGATTTTGGGGGTGATCGCTGAGGCGTTGGAAGAGATCGCGCAGGTAGGCGAACGGATCGACGTGGAGCCGCTTGCAGGTAGCGATAAGGCTGGTCAGCACGGCGGCGGTCCGTCCCCCATTATCGCTGCCCAGGAACGTCCAATTTCTCCGACCTACCGCGATTCCCCTTAGACTCCTCTCGGCACCGTTGTTGTCGATTTCCAGATCGCCATCCTCACAGTAGCGGGTAAGGGCCTTCCAGTTCGACAACGTGTAGCCGAAGGCCTCGCCTTCGGGACTCTTGGGCAGCACTTGCGGCTGCTCTCGTTCCAGATAGGCGCGGATGTCCTCCAGGATCGGCTTTGATTTTTCCTGCCGCAGGGCGCGGCGTGCTTCGGCCTTTAGTTTTTGTTCGCGGGCTTCGCGCTCGACGTCATAAAGCAAGCGGATGTAGGCGAGCAGCACCGTGGAGCGCATCAAGTCCGAGGACTGCGCTTCGTAAAACCGCCGCCTCGCGTGCGCCCAGCACGCCACCTCCACGATCCCGCGCTCGGGCTCCTTATAGAAATGATCGTACCCGGAATAGGCGTCGGCCTGGAGATATCCCCGGAACGCCTTCAGGAACTCCTCCGGTCCGTCGCGACTGCGGTTGGGGGTGTAGTCGTACACGGTGAAGGGATGGTCGTCATCCCCGACATACGTCCAGATTCGGCCCGTGCGCGTGCGGGGCAACGCCGGGTCCAGCACGGGTACCGGCGTGTCATCGGTCTGCACCGCTTTCGAACCCAGCACGCGCTGCTTCATCAGGACATAGAGGGGGCGGGCGAGATCGGCGCAGCCGCGCATCCAGTCGCACATCGTCTGGCGTGATATCTCCACCCCCTGGCGGCGAAAGATGTCCGCCTGCCGGTGCAGAGGCAAGTGATCCCCGTACTTGCTCACCGCCACCTGCGCCAGCAACCCGGGCCCCGCCAACCCTTTCTCCATCGGCGCCGTGGGCTTCTCCGCGGTCACCACCGTGCATCCCTTGGGACAGGCGTATTTCTGACACACTTCCTCGATGACGATGAGGGAGGCGGGCACATACTCCAGCCGCTCGCTGACCTCTTCCCCCAGCCGCTTCAACTCGCCCTGGCACTGGGGACACTGGCGTGCGCCTTCCCCCAGATCATGGACCACCCGTTGCCGCGGCAAAGATTTCGGCAGCGCGCTCCGGCCATGCCCAGGACGCTGGGGCGTCGACTTCGCACCCGCAGGAGGCGCTTCCGTTTCGCCGGAGGCCGGAGGAGTCTTCTCGGCTCGGGCCATGATCTCGGCGGCAAACATAAACAACTGGTTTTCATCCACCCGCTCACGCCTCGGCCCATACCGCGCCCGCAGCAACTGCTCCACCCAATGTTGCAGTTGCCGCAGTTTCCGCTCGCGCTCCATCGCTTCCCCGAGCAACCCCACCACCATCTGCCGCAAGGCCGCCGGATCACTGGGGAGTTGGTTGGGATTAATTTCCACCGGCGTGTTTCTCCTCCGCCCGCTCGGCCTGTTCGCGCTCGACTTCCAGGTCCACCCATTCGTTCACCAGTTCCCGGAAGCGCTTGTAGTTGGCCACCTTCCGTTGCATCCCCTCGATCTGTTCCGGCCGCACGAAACGCGTCGTGCTCTTCCCCCGCCAGGTGTAGCTCAACTGATAGTACGGCCCATGCTTCTGCGGCTTCTTGGGATCTTTGCAGCGGCACGCGGCCTTCCCGCACACGTTGTACTGTTCCCCCAGACTGCCCGGATGCATCGGCCCCAGGTGGGTCAGACGGTGCTGGGTGGCTTCAATGCGCCGCTCGATTTCGGTAAGATTCATGTCCGATATCATAATAAAGCTATCGGATTCTGTCAACAGAAAAATGCCTTCGCGATGAAAAAAGATTCAGGAAGCGCCGGTCTCCTTCCCGGTTTTTTCCCGCTCTTCCTCCTTTTTCGCCGCCGGCAGGCTGTAGCGCTTGCGGCGCTTTCCCTGGCTCAAATCAATGCCCTCCAGCAGCACTGCCAACTCCCAGGCCGCGATCTCCCTCCGCCCGGTCTCCGCGAAGGGAAATTCGAACGTCCCAGCCTCTAAGCGTTT
>DASWZM010000393.1:0-6049 GCA_036404455.1 Occallatibacter sp.
AGCCCGCCGTTGGCATGGGCATTCATTCCCATGCGCAGCCGGCCCTTGGGCGCAATCTCGGCTAGATCCGGGCGGAAACGGCCCTTCGCGTCGAAGAGTTCCTCGGGCTTATAGCTATGCATCCACGCATCCAACTGCGCCAGGTGCGCCGGGTTCTGGAATATCCCGTCCAGCGGAACCTGGTGAGCACGCCAGGTGCCTTCCACCGGCTTGCCGTCCACGAACTTGGGTCCGGTCCAGCCTTTGGGCGTGCGCATAATCAACATCGGCCAGGCCGGGCGGGCAGTGCTACCGTCTTCACGGGCTGCCTTTTGAATGGCCGCGATACGGTCCAGCATGGTGTCAAACACCGCCGCGGCCTGCTGGTGCATCACGGCCGGGTCGTCGCCTTCGAGTGTGAAGGGCTCATAGCCGTATCCGCGCATCAGGTTCTCCAGTTCGGCGTGGGGAATGCGGGCAAGAATCGTGGGGTTGGCGATCTTGTAGCCGTTCAGGTGGAGGATGGGCAGAACCGCGCCGTCTCTGGCGGGATTGAGAAATTTGTTGGAGTGCCAGCTTGTGGCCAGCGGACCGGTCTCGGCCTCGCCATCGCCCACCACGCAGGCCACGATCAAATCGGGATTGTCGAAGGCCGCGCCGTAGGCGTGAACAAGAGAGTAGCCCAGCTCGCCGCCTTCGTGGATCGAGCCCGGCGTCTCCGGGGCCACGTGGCTGGGAATGCCGTAGGGCCAACTGAACTGCCGGAAGAGCCGCTTGATGCCGTCTTTATTTTGCTCGATATGCGGGTAGATCTCGCTGTAAGAGCCTTCCAGGTAGGTGTTGGCAACCAGGCCCGGCCCGCCGTGCCCAGGGCCGATGACGAAGATCATGTTCAGCCCGCGCTCGCGGATCAGGCGGTTCCAGTGCACATAGAGAAAGTTGAGCCCCGGCGTGGTGCCCCAGTGCCCCAGCAGGCGCGGCTTCACATCGTCAAGGGTCAGCGGGCGCTCCAGCAGCGGGTTGTCCTTCAGGTAGATCTGTCCAACGGACAGGTAGTTGGCGGCGCGCCAGTAGGCGTTCATTTTTTCCAGCAATTCCGGGCTCAGGGGGCCGTTGCTCGCTGTTTCTTCGCTCACATTACACCTCGCATGGGGGGTTTGCCTGCCTCTCAAAGCCTAGCAGCCGACGGTTACAGCCGTGGGTGATTGATGTCACAAGCGGGTGGCACGACGGCCCAGTTTATGGAACATTCAAGCTCTCATTACATTCGATGCGGAAATCCGCGCGCGGCGATGCACTTCATCGATCTTGACATTCGCCTCCATTCCGGGGTTCAATCGTTAGCTGCTTGCGAAGGCCTGGGTGTTTGCAGCGAAACGCCGAGGGGACGGGCAGGGAAGGCAGGCGGAGGGATGAACGCTCAGGGAGGGATGAACGCTCTGCTTTGGATTGCGCAAATGTTGCTGGCAGGCGTTTTTGTGTTCACGGGAGTCAGCAAGATACTGGCCTATGAAGAACTGGTGAAAGCGGTGGAGGACCGGTCCAAGGGCGGGCGGATCGGGATGTCGCGCGGTGTGGCTGCCATCGTCGGACTCCTGGAACTCATCGGAGCGGTGGGCGTTGTCCTGCCGATCGATCCCTGGCCTCCTTACATTCTCCTGCGGCTGGCGGCCGCGGGACTGGCGCTGCTGATGGTGGCTGCCGGCATCTATCACCTGCGCCGCGAAGAGACGGCAGCGCCCAGCGTGGTGCTGTTCTTGCTGGCTCTCTTTGTGATTGTCGGACGCTGGCCGCGGTAGGGCCAACGGCTGGACTGCCCATCTACTTTGCCGCGACCGTCACTGGGACTTCGAGCGAACCCGCGCGGCCGGCGGCCAGATCGTGAACCGCAATGCGCAGCGAGAACTCACCTGTGGGCAGATCGAGCGGCAGACGAATGCGAATGCCGGTGTCCATGGTCTGCGCAATTTGTCCGGCCTTCAGGTTCAGTTGGAAGCCGCTATCCAGGTAGTTCACGCGCTGGCCGCTGGCATCGTAAGCTGCCAGGAGGAATTCTACCTTGGAATGAAGCGCGCCATTCGATGTGGTGTCTTAAACGAGGCCTTGTGGGTCGATATTCAGGTCCACAATGTAGCGCTGCAAGGGTACTTTCAGGGCTGGCGTGATTTCTCCGGCTGGACCGGCGGCCAGCACGCGCGCCTGGAACAGGATTTGCGTCGGCGCCGGCGCGCCGTCGAGCTCAAGCACGGCCGGCTTTAGCGAACGCTGTCATTTTCTAGTGTCTTGCACCAGGGCGGGCGAATCCGGCGTCAAAAATAGCGCTTGAGCTTGAGAATCTGCGACTCGAAGCCGTACCAAAGCGCACTGGCCAAAGCGGTGGAGGCGGCCAGGCGAAAGGCCACCACGGCCAGGTTGCCGGCCATGCCAAAACGGTCCATGCGAAGGTCAAACCAGCCGAAGTATATAAAAACCAGAATGTGAATCATGTAGAGGCCGTAACTGATGCGGCCATAGAAGGCCAGTGGACCACGGCGAAGCACTGCGTTGAGAGGATTGCGTGCGCCCGTGGAGGCGATGGCGGCCAGCACCGCGCCGGCAAAGCCCGCCGCCAACGCGGAATCCAGAAACGCAGTTCCGCCGGCCACAGTGGCTGCGGCCGCAATGCCCAGAACGAATGCGGCCAGGCCGATCCAGAACCATACCCGGCGGCTGAGCGCCAACGTGTAGAGGCCGAGCGCGAGCAAGCTGCCCAGGGCTATCCCGTCCAGGTGAATCAGCGTGTTGGTAAGGGTCATCCAGTGGAAGTTCGCGAGGCGCAGCAGCGGCGAGGCCACCAGCGCGCCGGTGAGAACTGCCAGCAGCATCCATGGCCGCCGCAGGAAGCGCACCATCGGCGCCCAGAGAAAGTAATACTGCTCCTCGATGGCCAGCGACCAGGTGGGGCCGATGGCGGGCGGCAGGGCCAGGTGGAAAAGGTTCTGGACGAAAAAGATGTAGGCCAGCCAGGGAGCAGTCTTGATGGCGGTCGAAACAGTGGGACCGATAAACCACGGCGCTTCAAGATAAACCAGCGCCAGCAGCAGCACATACACCGGCCAGATGCGCAATGCCCTGCGTACATAGAAGTTGCGGAAGTAGCGGGGCTTTCCGCGCGCTTCCAGAAGAATGGAGGTGATGAGAAAACCGGAGAGGACGAAGAAGAGATTGACCCCCGCCCATCCCCACAGGCTGGCGTAGTGGATCCAGGTGCCTTCAAGGCGCGGATGGCAGTGGTAGAAGACCACGCCCAGAACCGCGAGGCCGCGCAGCCCCTGCAGTTCGGGGATGTAGGAGGGCAGCCAGGTTGGGCGTTGCAGGAACGAGCTCGGGCGTCGAAGTCTCAAGTGGGCCGTCTTCAATTGCTGTCTTTGGCCGGGCGCCCCAAGTCTCGATTTTGAGCCCTGGGACGGACGAACATCATCATCCCGCCGCCAACTGCTTCGCTCTTTCTGTTGCGCGCATGACGGCCTTGATCAGCGTTACCCGCAGGCCACCTTCTTCGAGCTCGAGAATGCCATCGATGGTGCAGCCGGCGGGGGTGGTCACGGCGTCCTTCAGCAGGGCCGGATGATAGCCGGTTTCGAGCACCATTTTTGCTGCGCCGAAGGTGGTTTGCGCGGCCAGTTGCGTGGCAATTTCGCGGGACAGGCCCACCTTCACGCCCGCCTCGGCCAGGGCCTCGATGATGATGTAGATGTAGGCCGGACCACTGGCGGAAAGGCCGGTGACGGCGTCCATGTGCTTTTCGTCGACGACCACGGTGCGGCCCACGGTCTCAAAGATGCGCTGCGCCAGTTCCATTTGCGCGGCGGAGACGAAGCGCCCGCGACAGAGGGCGGCCGCGCCCGCTCCCAGAGCAGATGGAGTGTTGGGCATGGCGCGGATGACAGCGATCTCCATTCCTGCCGCGTCCTCGATGGCGCGGGTTTTCACCGAGGCCGCAAAGGAGATCAGCGTCTTGGCCGGCGTGAGCGCGGGACGAATTTCGGCCATCAGGTCAGGCACCTGGAAGGGCTTGACGCCGACCAGGATCAGGTCGGACTGGCGTGCGGCTTCAAGATCATTGGTGCTCACGTCCACGCCCCACTGGGTGCTGAGGGCGATGGCCTTCTCGGCGTGGCCCACAGTGGCGTGAATCTGGTCGGGAGCAAACAGGTTCTGCTTCAGAAAGGCCTGCAGCAGGATTCCGCCCATCTTGCCCGCGCCCAGAACGGCTACGCGCATTTGGGGCAACTGCGCGGGTACTTCGGTGGCCTCAACGGCTATCTCCGCCATGGTTTTCCTTGTCTTGGATGAGAGTTATGGTGCAACTTTCAAGGATACTCGCATCCTCCCCACCGTGCAGGCAGAGTCTTGGCCGACGATCCAGCCAGAGTCGCGGCGGCCTGGTTGAGTTCTATTTCGCGATCGGAGCTTTCTGGCTCGCGATCCACTCATCGATCCGGTCGCTCAACACGTCCAGCGGCAGGGCGCCTGCGTCGAGCACCTGGTCATGGAAGGCGCGCAGGTCGAACTTGTCTCCGAGAGCTGCTTTTGCGCGGTCGCGCAGCTCCAGGATTCTGAGCTGGCCGATCTTGTAGGCCAGGGCCTGGCTGGGCCAGGCGATGTAGCGATCGACTTCGGACTGGATGCTGGTGTCGTCAATATTGGAGTGGTCGCGGAAGTACTGGACCATTTGCTCGCGGGTGTAGCGCTGGGAGTGGACGCCCGTGTCTACCACAAGGCGGATGGCGCGCTCCATGTCGCCCTCGAGTCGGCCGTAGTCGGAGTAGGGGTCCTGATAGAGGCCCACGTCCTTGCCCAGCCGCTCGGCATACAGTCCCCAGCCCTCGACGTAGGCCGTGTAGCCGCCGTATTTGCGGAACGGTGGGATATCGTCCAGTTCCTGGGCAATGGAGATTTGCAGATGGTGGCCGGGAAGGCCCTCGTGGTAGGCGATGTCCTCGACCGAGTAGAGATTGCGGCTGGTGGCGTTGTAAGTTTCGATGAACAGACGGCCGGGACGGCTGCCGTCAGGTGCGCCGCGCTCGTAATAGGCGGCCGCGGAGGTCTTCTCAAGGTAATCCGGGACCGCAACGACTTCGAACTTCGCCTTGGGCAGACGGCCGAAGAGTTGCGGCAGGCGGGCCTGCATGGGAGTCAGGTAGCCGCGATAGGCATCGAGCAACGCTTCGCGGGAGGCGGGGTGCAATTTGGGGTTGGCCTTGAGGCTGGCGCGGAAGGTGGCCAGGTCGGCAAAACCGAGCTTTTGCGCGATGACCAGCATCCCGGCCTCGTCGCGCTTGACCTCGTCGAGGCCGATCTGGTGAATCTGGTCCGCGGTCAGATCGGTCGTCGTGGTGCGGCGGATCAGGAACTGGTAATACTTTGCCCCGTCGGGCAGCGCGGAAATCCCCGGTTGCTCGCGGCCGGCGGGAATGTAGCTCACTTCGAGAAAGCGCGCAAAGCGCAGGTAGGCCGGCAGCACCTCTTTGGCGATGGCGTCCAACATGTCGGCCTTGATGCGCTCCTGCTCGGCGGCCTTGATGGCGGCGGGAAAGCTCTTGAGCGGCTGCGCGAACGGCGAGTCCTCGGGCTTCCGATTGGCCAGATCCTTTACCTGATCGAGCACCTTTTCAAGGAGATATTTCGGCGGCACGCGATGGTCGTCGATGCCGATGGACATATTGGTGGCCACCTGGTCGAAGGCCTTGGGAATGGCGTGCAGCCGGGCGATCCAGTCGTCGTAGTCCTTGACGGTGGTGAAGCTGAGCTGGGCTACCAGTTGCGGGTAGGTAGTTTGAATGCCGGCCATCTGGTTCACGGGCATCTCCCACTCTTTGAACTCCGCGGCCTCCTGGTCCAGGGCGAACCTGCGCAGCAGCAGGTCCTGGCTGATCCTCTCCTGGTCCGTGAAGCCGGCGGGGTCGATGGCGGCCAGGCGCAGCAGAAAGGCCTGCTCGCGGGCCAGGCGCTCGTTATAGGCCTTCACGGAGTAGTCGGAGATCTGGTCGTTGTAGCGCTTGTCGCCCAATGTCGAGGCGAACTCCGG
>DASWZM010000394.1:0-2481 GCA_036404455.1 Occallatibacter sp.
GCCGTTGTCGTTGGATGAAAATGCTTGCGGGCGCCCGCCCAAAGGCGTGGGCGTGATCCACAGCCCGACCACAGGTACTTTCATCGCGGCCTGGAAATCACGCGCGAATTTCTGTTCCTCGTCCGTCCACTTGGGCATGCCGACTGCATCGATGTTCTTCTGGACGACCGTGGCCAGCGACTTCATCGAGAGCTGCGGCCATGCCGAGGCCTGGTATTCGACATCGACCGTGGTGCCGGTCATCAGCGCGGCACCCTTGGCAATGTTCACCACCTTGTCCCAGGTCTCCTTCGCGTCAGGCATATTTGCATCGCGCACGAAATACCAGACCTGCGTCAGATCGGGGATGATGTTGGGCTGCAGGCCCCCCATAGTAATCGAGCGGTGGATGCGGTAAGTGGGGTGGAGCTGCTGGCGCAGGAAGGCCACGCCCATGTCCATCAGCTCGAGCGCATCGAGCGCATTCTTACCTTCCCACGGAGCGACCGCGCCGTGCGCCGTCTTGCCGTGGAAGGTGAACTTGGTGCCGATGGCAGCGTAGTTTTGCAGCCCCCAGCCGGTGCCGAAGTTCTGGCTGATGTGCAGGATGACGGCCGCATCGACGTCCTTGAAATATCCCGCCCGCACGACGAACGGCCGGCTGCCTATGGCCTCTTCCGCCGGGCCGAAATGCACCGCCACGGTGCCGGGAAGGTGGTAGCGCTCCATGGTTTGCTTGACCGCAAAAGCGGCAGTCGTGGCGACTCCGCCGTGGGTATTGTGCCCTTCCATATGGCCCGGCCCGCCCGGCACCAGAGGCTTGTGCTCGAAGTCCAGCGGCGTTTGCGAGCCGCCCGGTAGCGCGTCGACCTCGCTTTCGATCAGAATGTAGGGCTTGCCGCTACCCCACATCGCCCAAAAATTGGTCGGCATGCCCGCCCCGCCGAGTTCGACTTTGAAGCCGGCGGCTTCCATGGATTCCTTCAACAGCTTCGTGCTCTCAAATTCCTGCATGCCGAGCTCGCCGAAATAGTAGATGGAATCGGCGATATCGAACATGGTTTGGGCGTTTTTTTCAACCACGCCGTAGGCAAAGTTTTTCTGCTCTGCGCTGGCCCCGCCAGAGGCGGCTTGTGCGAAAGCACAGGCGCTAAGGCTTAAAACCACAGTGAGAAGTAATGCTTTGATTTTCATAACTATCTCTCCTGGTATCGGCAGTACCCCAATCCGTCGATACGGTAGCGAACGGGCAAACGCGATGCTGGTTTGGTTATCCCGGGGTGGAGCTACACAGACAATCCGGCTCCTCCGGCGGGTTGTAACTCGCGACTGGCCGGCACCACACGTTGCAAGCAGCCCCGCGGTTTACTCGCGGCACAGTTGTGCCTGGGTCTACCAAAAACAGGGTCTGCAAATCCGTCGATAAGCTCGCCTCAGTCCTTGCCTCAAGTGCCCACCGGCAGCAGCCGCATCCCGTCCCTCCAAGTGGCGATGCGGACTCCCAGGGCCGCCAGCCGCAACACCGTTTTCCGCGCATGTTGGACCAAGCGCCCAGCGGTATTGAAAATCAGAAACCGCAGTCGCTTCGGTCGCGCTTGCAGCAGCTCCGCCGGCAACGCTAGTCGCTTCAAAGCGGTCAGAACATTGTGCGCGATCACCACCAGTCGCAGCCACGCCGCGTTGGCCCCAAAGTACTTGCTCGGCATCACCCCTCCCGCCAACTCGTTCTTCACTACATCGTGCACCCCTTCTATCGTTCCCGCCTTCTCCCGATGCCACTGAATTAACTGTCCTGGCTTCAACTCCCAGCGGTTGCTCACAATCGCAAAATGCTTCACCTTACTGCCGTCAGCAAACAGTTCTTCCTGTCGTTGCCGAATGCGAATGGCCACATAGCGCAACGGCTCGGTGTCTTTGTGCTCAGACTTCTCCCCCGGCACAAAGTCCACCTCCGCGCACTCCCGTATCTCCTTGACGTGGGCTTCACCATAGGCCTCCCAGTTCTGCTCTGGCACACGCAGGATCGCTTGGCGTAAGGGCATCGCTCATCCGCGCACTGATGGCGAAACCAATCAATCCCGGCGGCCCCTCCGCGCGCTTTTCGTCCCGTAGCCATTGGATCAGTTGGTTTTCGTGGCTGGCCGAATCGCCCCGATAATAGAAGGTCTTCACGGTCTCCGGCAGGGCCGCGAAGGCCCGCTTCGCCGCCGGCAACGGGGCCATCATCGCCGGTACATTCCCGTCCCGAAATTCATCCGCCAACACCACATCCATCTCCGCCCATACCACCAGCATGGGCTGGTAGCCGCGTTCTCCCTCATAGGTCCACAGCGCTTCCCGCTTGTGGCTCTCGATGATGGTGGCATCCTGATCCAAGGTAGCAATGCGCTGGTCCGGACAACGCTTCCCCAACTCCTGCACCAGTTCCCGGTTTACTAGCCCCAGTCCGGCCAGCGCGTCGCCCTCTTCCGGAATGAAGGCGATTTGCTCCGGTCCCCGCCG
>DASWZM010000395.1:0-12058 GCA_036404455.1 Occallatibacter sp.
TCACCGAAGGAGCGCAGATTTTTGTGCGCGAGGTACTGCTCACCGGGCTGCATTACACACGTCCAGACACGGTGGCCCGAGCCATCACGCTGCATCCAGGCGACCCGCTCAGCGAGACGGCGCTGACGGAGACGCAGCGCAACCTCTACGAATTCGCTCTCTTCAACGAGGTCGACACGGCGGTCGAGAATCCCACCGGCGGCGAGACCTACAAGACGGTTCTGCTGCAGGCGGTGGAGGCGCGGCGCTGGGTCCTGACCTATGGCGGCGGCTTTGAGGTCCAGACCGGAACGCCGCAGTACAACTGCGGCGGCATCAAAGCCAGCGGCGCCCCTTGCAATCCAGAGGGCAAGACCGGCGTGAGCCCCCGTGTGCTCGCCGACATTACCCGCAACAACCTCTTCGGGCGGGAGCAATCGGTCTCACTGCGCGGCAACTACGGGTTGCTCGAACAGAAGATCGACCTGCTCTTCCAGAACCCGCATTTTGAAGGCAACCGGAACTTCGGCCTGACCTTCTCCGGCGGCTACGCCAGCAGCCTGGACGTGACCACCTACGTGGCCTCCAGGCTGCAAGCCGGAATGCGCTGGACCGAGCACTTCAACTCCCCGGGATCCTTCCTCTCCAAGGCCAACACCTTCATCTATGAATTCGACTTGCGCCGCGTCAAGGTGCAGGCCAGCAGCCTCCAGGTGGCCCCTGGCGAGATCGCCCTGCTGTCCACGGCGGTGCGCGTGGCGGGTCCGGCGCTCACCTGGATTCGCGATACCCGCGACTCCCCTCTCGATGCCCGCCGCGGAACCTACACCAGCTTCCAGGAGTTTCTTTCCGATAAAGCCTTCGGCGCGCAGACCGGTTTCAACCGTCTCGACGTGTCGAATTCCAGCTATTACAACTTCGACAAAGGCCGTTTCGTGCTGGCCCGCAACACCCGCTACGGCCAGGAGCGCGCCTTCGGCACTCCCGAGGAAGAACTCATTCCCCTCCCCGAGCGGCTCTACGCCGGAGGAGCCACTTCGCTGCGCGGCTTCTCCATCAATGCCGCCGGTCCCCGCGATCCTGAGACCGGCTACCCCATCGGCGGTGCGGGCGCTCTAATTAACAGCACCGAATTGCGCCTGCCGCCACCAACTCTCCCCTGGCTCGGCGACTCGGTCAGCCTGGTGCTTTTCCACGACATGGGCAATGTCTTCACCAACGCCTCTGAAGCCTGGGCCAGCGCCTTGCGGGTTCGCCAGCCGGACCGCGACAACTGCCAGGTTCCGACCGTTTCGCCCACCACCCCCACTGGCCCCTCGACCTCCACCGGCAAACAAGGGATTTGCAGCTTCAACTACTTCTCCCACGCGCCCGGAATCGGTTTGCGCTACCATACTCCGGCTGGGCCCATTCGTTTTGACTTCACCTATAACCTGAATCCACCCATCTTCCCGGTTGTCTACGACTACTCGCTCACCAATCCGTTGTCCAACATGCATGTGGGCGAGGCCAGCCACTTCAACTTCTTCTTCAGCCTTGGGCAGACCTTCTGATGAGCATCCTCTCCGCAATCCGGCTCAAAGGCACGCTCCAACGCGCGCCCGGAATTGTTTGCCTTTGTTCGCTGGCCGTGTGCCTGGCCGCGCCGGCGGCAACACCCGGACTTTCTCAGGCGCCGGCTCAGCAACCGGCCACTCCGCCTCCATCCCCGGCCGCCCAACCCTCGTCCCCGGACGTCCTCGACCGAGTCGTCGCCGTGGTTAACAACCAGGCCATCCTCTTCAGCGACATCGACGAGGAGATCCGCCTCTCGGTTCTGGACCAGGGCAGGGGCGGCCTCGGCGTTCTTACCCGCAAGCGCGCTCTCGACCAGTTGATCGGCCGCGCCCTTATCCAGCAGCAGATTCGCCAGGAAGACGCCCATGCAGCCGGCCCGTCCCAGGCCGAAGTGGATTCCCGTCTCCTGGAAATCCGCAGGGAACTCCCCGCCTGTGTCCGCCAGAACTGTGCCTCGGACGCCGGATGGAAGGCTTTCCTGGCCACCCATGGCCTCACCGGGGAGCGGGTCGAGACCTATCTCCGCAACCGGCTTGAAATTCTGTCTTTCATCGAGCAGCGCTTCCGGCAAGGCATTCGCATCTCCCCGCAGGAGATTGAAACCTACTACCACGACACGCTCGCGCCCCAGTACGCGAAGGGCGAGACCGTTCCGCCGCTCGACAAAGTAGCCCCGCGCATCGAGGAGATCCTGCTCCAGCGGCAGGTAAATGTCCTGTTCGACGACTGGCTCAACAACCTGCGCAAGCAGGGTGAGATCGAGGTCCTCGACCCGGCGCTCGCAACCCCTGAAGCCCCTGGCGACTCCCAGAGCGGCGCCCACAACGGCAGTGGTAAAGGAAGCCAATGAGCGAGCCCCAGTCCACGCTTCCCGTCGCTTCCCAGCCGCCGCGCCCGCCCCGGCGCCGCCGGCGCAAGATTCTTCTGCTCGGGCTCTGCCTGGCGATCCTGATGGCCGCGACCCCGGCAGTCCTCTATTTCTGGGCCAGTTCCTCCGCGGTCGAGGGGTTCGTCCGCAAGCGCATGGTGACCAGGCTGGAGCAAATGACCGGCGGCCGCGTTGAGATCGCCTCATTTCACTGGCATCTGCTCGACCTCCAGGCCGAAGCTTCCGGGTTGGTCATTCATGGGCTCGAAGCTCCCGGCGAAGTTCCCTTCGCCCAGGCCGAGCGCCTGCGCGTTCGTTTCAGCCTGCTCGGTTTCTGGAGCCCGCGCCTTCTGCTGCGCGATCTCGATGTCTCCCACCCCGCATTCCACCTCATTGTCTACCCCGACGGATCGACCAACCAGCCGCAACCGCGCAAGACCAGAAAACCGGGCAAATCCGCCCTCGATACCCTCTTCGATCTTCAGGCCGGCCACGTCTCGGTCGTGCAGGGCGTCCTGGACTACGATGACCGCGCCGCTGAATTCGACTTCCAGGACCGGTTCATCCGGCTCGACTTCGATGCCAACGACGTCTCCCTGCGCATGAGCTACGTTCCCGCTGTGGCAGGGAGTGGCATTGAGAGCTACCGCCTCGAGGCCGGAGCCGCCGATCTGAACCTGTCGCGGGGCAGGTCGCAGACTGTGCACGGGTACTTCCAGGCCTCGATGGACCTGACACGCACCGCGGCCTATCTCCGCTCCCTGCGGATCACCTCCCAAATCCCCTCCAAATCCCAAGGCGGCAAAGAACACGCCCTGGAGATCTCCGGCTCTCTCCAGGACT
Source organism: Occallatibacter sp. (assembly GCA_036404455.1). Lineage (GTDB taxonomy): Bacteria > Acidobacteriota > Terriglobia > Terriglobales > Acidobacteriaceae > Telmatobacter. Next base: position 3,248 of record DASWZM010000395.1, read on the forward strand.
TCGCCCATCCCCGCTGGCAAGCCAGGGCCGAAGGCGATCTGGACATGGAGCTTCTTGACCCGGTCTTCGGCTATCCCTTTGCCCCGGAAGGCATCGCCCATCTGGACCTCGACGGCGCCGGTGAAGCCGGAGAATTCCGCGCCGACGGCAGCATCCATGTCGAAGACGGCTCCTACATCGGAACCGGAGTCGTCGCCATCGGCATCCGGCTGGATGCCCATGTCCATGCCGATGCCAGGCAGTTGCTCATCACCTCCATCGTTGCCCGCCTCCGCCAAGGAGGGCAACTGGAGGGCGAAGTCGCGCTCGACCCCTGGCTGCCCGCCATCCCCGGAGCCGCGGCCCTGCAACGGGCAGGCCAGGCCGGCATTCGAGCCACCGGACCCCCACCGCGGCTCAGAGCTTCTGCAACTCCGCCCCATCCCGAACCCATCACCATACCGGTCAACGGCAAGGTGACGGCCCAGTTCAAAGACGTCGCGTTGGACACGCTGCTAGACATGGTGGGGCAGCCGCCCTTTCAGCGCCTGGGGCTGGATGCCCGCATCAACGGTCTCGCCACCGCCGGCTGGGTCAAGGGCGACCAGCAGACCGTGAACGTCGCCGCAACGCTCAGCCTGACTCCCTCCGCCCAGGGTGTGGCGGGAGAAGTCCCCGCCAACGGGTCCGTCGATGCAACCTACACCCAGAGCGACGGCGCGGTCGATCTGCGCAGACTCGAGCTGCACACCCCCGCCAGCGAGCTGGAGGCGCACGGCCATCTGGGCGCTTACCCGCTCACCAGTCCCTCGGCATTTGCCGTCGACTTCCATTCCCACAACCTCGACGAGTTCGACGCCGTGCTCCGCGACCTGGGCTTGAACCGCTACGGTAAGACCGGAACCGCCGCATTGCCGGTTTCTCTGGCCGGGCAGATGGATGTTCTCCATGGGACATGGACCGGCTCGCTCGTCGATCCCCGCCTCGCGGGCAACCTCAAGGCGACACAACTGTCCATCGAGTTGCTGCCCATCCAGCCCACTCAGACTGCCAAAGCCCTCCATCCGCAAGTCGTTCAGCCCAGGTTCGTCCGCTGGGATTCGGTCGAGGCCACCGGCAGCTACGCGGGTGAGCGAATCGCCGTCTCACACGGCCTGTTGCGCCGCGGCAAGAGCGAAATCGCCCTCGACGGCACGCTCGATACAGCTCCCGGCCGGGCCCCGGAATTCGACACCAACTCCGTGCTCCATCTGCACCTGCGCGCGGGCAAAGTCGGCCTCGACGACCTGCTGCCGCTCACCGGCCAGAACCTGCCCCTCAGCGGCACGCTCGATGCGCAGCTTCAGGTCGACGGACCCGTCCACGCTCTCGGCGGCTCCGGATGGGCCGAGTTGGACGGCGCCACAGTCTACGGCGAGCCGGTCACGCGCCTCCGCGCCCAGGGAACAATGGCCAATCAATTGGTCAAGCTGTCTTCAGTCGCTGTCACCGCGCCAGGCGGCAATCTCGCGGCCACCGGCAGCTATGACCTCAAATCCCGCCGCTTCCAGGTAGACGCCAAAGGCGCAGGCATCGACATAGCCAAGATCGAAACCCTTAGCCGGGAGGATCTGGGGACCACCGGCAAGCTGGGTTTTTCTGTGCAAGGATCCGGCACGCTCGACGACCCGCGCCTCGAGGCCCACGCCACGCTCAGCTCCCTGGCCGTGGGCGGAGAATCGCTCGGCGCTCTGGAATTCGTTGCCCACACCGCCAACCGCTCCGTCACCTACGACGCAACCACCGGCGTCGAAGGCGCGGAAGTCCACCTGCACGGCCAGACCGCCCTCAGCGGCGACAACGCCACCCGGGCCAGAATCGATTTCTCCCGCTTCAACATCGGCGCCCTGCTCCAGATGGCCCACGTCCAGGGCCTCACCGGCGAGTCCGCGCTGGCCGGCACGGTCACCGTCGAGGGACCCTTGGCGCGCCCGGCCGAACTCCGTGGCGACGCGCGTCTCGATCAGTTGGCGGTCACCGTTGCCGGCGTCCATCTGCAGAGCCAGGGAGGCGTCCACGCCACTCTGGCCAATGCCCTGGTCAAGCTTGACCCCCTCCACGTTACCGGCGAAGAGACCGATCTGCGCGCCCAGGGCACCCTGGCGCTCAAGGACAGGCAGCAACTGGACTTTGCCGCCAGCGGCTCCGTCAACCTCAAGCTGGCCGAGACCCTCGACCCCGACCTCACCGCTGGTGGAACCACCACCTTCCAGGTCGAGGCGCACGGCACCTTGAAGAACCCCGGCCTGCGCGGCAGCATCGACTTCCAAAACGGATACCTGTCACTCGAAGACGTGCCCAACGGACTCAGCCAGTTGCACGGCACTCTGGAGTTCAACCAGAACCGCCTGGAGGTCAAATCGCTCACCGCCATGAGCGGTGGCGGCCTGTTGAGCGTGGGCGGATATCTGGCTTATCAGCACGGCATCTACGCCGACCTCTCGGTCACCGGCAAGGGCGTCCGCATTCGCTATCCGCAGGGAGTCAGCTCCCTGGCCGATACCACGCTCCATCTGCAAGGCTCGCAGAACAACCTGCTGCTTTCAGGCGACGTGCTCATCACCCGCTTCTCCGTCAGTCCCGACCTGGACATCGCCGCCCTGGCCACGCAGGCCAACGCCATCCAGACCATCGCGCCCCCTGATGCGCCGTCCAACCACATCCGGCTTGACGTGCACCTGGTCTCCTCGCCGCAGTTGAACTTCCAGAACGCCTACGCCAAGCTGGCCGGTGACGTGGACCTGCGCCTGCGCGGCACCGTCGCCTCGCCCTCGCTGCTGGGCCGCGTCTCCATCACCGAGGGCAGCGCCACCATCGCCGGTACCCGCTACGAACTCCAGCGCGGCGACGTCTTCTTTACCAATCCGGTCCGCATTGAACCCAACATCGACCTCAACGCCACCGCCCGCGTCGAAGACTACGACATCACGCTCGGCCTGCACGGCACCCCTCAGAAGATGGCCGTCAACTATCGCAGCGATCCCCCGCTCCCGGAAGCCGACGTCGTCGCCCTGCTGGCCCTCGGCCGCACTCAGGACCAGCAGCGCCTCTACACTCAGCAGCAGGAGCAGTCCCTCGCCAATCCCACCACCGACGCGCTGCTCGGCGGCGCACTCAACGCCACCGTCAGCAGCCGTGTGCAAAAGCTCTTCGGCGCCGGTTCCGTCAAAGTCGACCCCAACTATCTCGGCATTCTCGGCAACTCCACCTCCCGCATCATCGTCGAGGAGCAGCTAAGCCGCTACGTCACCCTCACCTACGCCACCAACGTCGACACTACCGGGCAGCAGTTGATCCAGGCTGAAGTCGCCATCAACCGCCATGTCTCCCTGCTCATGGCCCGCGACGAGTCCGGCGTCTTCTCCATGGTCCTCAAAGCCACCCGCCGCTTCCGCTGAAGCGGTTCTCCAATTCACGTGCCGTTGCCAACTCCGTGCAAGGTGGCTTTTCCCTGAAGCGTGTTTCAAAAACCCGATTTGTGTCAGTCGTCCACCGGCTTTGCCGACCCGCGAAGTATGAAACTGGCTGCCTCGGCGTCAATACTCCCGGCAGGGAGGACGCGAAAATAGCCCAGGGTGGAGCGCAGTGCAACCCTGGGTTAGCGTTCCACCTCGCATCCACCCCGTCCCGTAGGGCCGGGGCGAAATCTTGTTTTTTTTGGGCACGACTTTAGTCGTGCCCAAAAAGCCCCAGGAAAAAGGGGCTTCAGCCCTTGAGGGAATATATTGAGTGTCTGCTGAACTGTTTTTGAAACACGCTGCAAGAAAAAAAACACTCCGTAGAAACTCAGCTCCACGAAGCGATTTTCATCCCAATGAGTGGGCCAAAGGTCCATGCGTAACTCGGCAGTCGTGGTTTCGGGGAATAACGATTGAAGAACCGCTGTAGCCTCCGGCGCTTTCATCCTCATTCAATGCATCCCGTAACCTTTCCCTGGAATCTGTGTTTATACGAGCGAACGGCAGCCCGGCCGGAGGTCTGAGGTTCCGATTCTGAATCCCGAGAACACCCTTCGGGCGCCCCAGGTCTCGATTCTGAGACCGGGGAGACCATTGAGCCCCGGCCCCGTTGCCGCAACAACTTTGTTCAAACAAGGAGGAGTCAACAATGACAAAGACGATGCGTACAAACAGGACCACGCTTCTGGCGGCCACGCTCGCCGGAGCCCTCCTGAGCCTTCCCCAGATCGCTTTTGCGGGGTCCCCGGCGACGGGTCTTGGTCGCTGGGGCGATGGGGCGGCCCCAGGCTCCGGCGCAACCGCGCAGGCGCAAGCCGGCGGCCCCGTGGCCACTGACGCCGCGGCCCGCCTCAACAAAAAGCAATACCGCAACGTAACCGTGAACGTGGACAACGGCATCGCCACGCTCACCGGAACAGTGGACCTCTTCGAATACAAGGCCGACGCCGAAAAGAGCGTCCGCAAGGCCAAAGGCGTCACCGCCGTCCGCGACCTTATCGAAGTCGCCGGCCCCACTGTCTCCGACCAGGAGCTCCAGGCCAAGCTCGGCGAAAAGCTGGCCTATGACCGCGTCGGCTACGGCAACGTTTTTGATGCCATCACGTTGCAGGTCCACAGTGGCGCTGTGACTTTGGGCGGGCATGCCAAAGACTACCCGGATCGGGATTCCGCGCTGGCCCTGGTCTCCACCTACCCCGGCGTCAAGGACGTCGAGGACGAGATCCAGGTCGATCCGGTTTCGACCATGGACTGGCAGACCCGCATGGCTGTGGCCCGCGCCGTCTATGGCTACCCGTCCCTGAACAGGTACGCCATTGACCCCGTCAAGCCCATCCGCATCTCGGTGCAGAATGGCAATGTGGAGCTCTATGGCACCGTCGACTCGCAGTCCGACAAAGACACCGCCTTCCTCCGCGCCAACGGCGTCCCCGGCGTCTTCAGCGTGAAGAACTACCTGCAAGTCGCCAACCAGCCCAGCGAAACGCAGAAAAAATAGTCGGGGTTCAATAAGCACTCAGGCAATTCATCCGGCCTCGGTCGAGATCTCTCTTCCGAGGCCGCTTTTTTGCGCTCTCCTGACTGCGACCCGCCAAATCGAGGCTCCTCCGCAGCGTCCCGCGATAATCACACTTCTGTAACAACATCGGACGTTTTATTCCTTACACTTATTCCACCATGGCCATCGACGACCCACTCGCCATCGAATGCAGGCAAGGCAAAGCACCCGGCACGCTGGTCTTTCAACTCACCGGCCCGGTCACCCTGCGCAATCTCTTCGATTTGCAGCCGCACCTGCGCAGCGGCGACCTGCCGCGCGTCTCCATCCTCGACTTTGGTGGCGTTCCCTACATGGATTCGGCGGGCATGGGCGCCATCGTGAACTACTACGTTCACTGCCAGCACAAGGGCGTCAAGCTGATCGTCGCCGGCGTCAGCCCCCGCGTCATGGAACTGTTCAAGATGACCAAAGTGGACACCATCATTTCCCTCGTGGCAACCGTGGAAGCAGCCGAAGCCCGCCTCTAGCGATTTCCTGAATAAGTCGGTCTTTGAAAGGGTGCGGCCAGTTACCGGGGCACCCTTCAGGGCCGGGGTGCCGCCGTCCGTCTTTCAAATGCGAATTTCACCACAAATGCTGGGTGCACCACCCTTGCGATTCTCTCTATCGCAAGGGTGGGAAACCACAAAGATCAAACCGCAATATCTTGAAAAAGCGGCCGGAATTTTCTGGCTGCTGCGCCGTATGTGAAGCAAAATCAACGCGGGCTGGTAGGGATGGGTTTTAACCCATCCATTTATCCCCCAATGGAATGCTGCATGCAGCGAGAACTTATTCACGGCTTTCCGCAAGAGTAGCGTGCCGGGCGGTCGCTGCAAAGTGCAAAGACTGCCGGTTGCGGAGTCATCTAGAGGATTCCACCAGAACGCGGCAATCCAGCGATGAAATCGATGGCGGAGTCAGATCGGCTCTGGCCATGTTAATCTGGCAGCCAGGTCCGGGCTGGTGAGTCCTTGCTCCAGCCCGGCCATTACGAGCGCCCACACCAATGAAATCCCCTGTCATCCGGCTCCCATCGCACCGGATGACAGGGGTATCCACCTTTCACCCCGCAGCCAAACAAGTTGGGCTTTCCCCATTCCGGCCAGAACAGGGAAAGCCCGTGCGCAATCAAGCCAGTTCCGCTACTGGCAATGAATTGTGAATGCTATCTTCCCCTCCACCTGATTGGGAGAATCGATGATCAGTTTCACCCAGCCGGAGTAGTTGGCGAACTGCGCTGTATTGGCGCCCAGACGCCACCTCTCGTAGACCGGCACGGAGCGGTTGGTCTGCGGCACACTGACGCTTTGTGAACCGGCAGAATGGCCGCCATCGCTCCTGACAAAGTGGTAGTTCATCGTGGTCGGTTCGGTGCCGATGACGCCCCAGCCAAACTGCAGGTCGACAGGGCATGGACCCATATACTGATGGCCTTGGATAACTTGACCATTGGCGCGCAGTGACTCCCCTCCCACCCGGACACTGGCGCCGCTGGTTCGAGCCAGCAGGTTAAAAGAGCAAATGCAGAGAAGAATCCCAATGAAGCGTACAATCGTGTGTTTGTTCACTCTTCCTCCTTTGACCCGGAGTTCCCGGTGTATTCTCCAGGCAGCAGCCAATATAGCGCGGAACAGAACTCCCGGCGGCAGTTTTTCTTGCGCCTGCTCCACTTCCAGAACTCTCTCGCGCCGGAACAGAGGCTTCGCCGCAAAACATGGGCTGTAACTTTCCCCAGAATCCCCCGCCCGGTACACTGGTTCATGGAGCCAACCATGTCGACCCTGTGGGCTAAGACGCGGACAACGCTGGAGATGATCAAGTGGGAGCACTCCATCTTCGCGCTGCCCTTTGCCCTCACCGCCGTCATTCTCGCCGCCCGCGGACTGCCCTCCCTGCGCACCCTGATCTGGATTCTCATCGCCATGGTCGCCGCCCGCTCTTCGGCCATGGCCTTCAACCGCTGGGCTGACGCCGACCTCGACGCCGCCAATCCCCGCACCCGCGCCCGCGCCATTCCCGCCGGCCTGCTCTCGCGCCCGTTTGTCTTCGGTTTCACCTGCATCGCGGCTCTGGTATTCCTGCTGGCCGCCGCTCAGCTCAACCGGCTCACCCTCTACCTGTCGCCGGTGATCCTCGTGGTGCTGCTGGGCTACAGCTACCTGAAGCGCTTCACCCGCTGGTCGCATCTGGGCCTCGGCATCGCCCTCGGTCTTGCCCCCTCCGCGGCCTGGATCGCCGTCCGCGGCTCTCTGGATCCCCGTATCCTGGTTCTCACCGCCGCCGTCACCTTGTGGGCGGGCGGATTCGACGTCCTCTACTCCTGCCAGGACTTCGAGCACGACCGCGCCGCCGGCCTCTACAGCCTGCCCCAGTCCGCCGGCATCCCCGCCGCTTTCCTCGCCGCCCGCGCCATGCATCTGGCCATGCTCGCCCTCCTCGCGTGGCTCGGCGTACTGTTTCAATTTCAGACACTCGGCTGGCTCGGCATCGCCGCCGTGGCCCTGCTGCTGGCCTATGAGCACTCCCTGGTCTCCCCACGCGACCTGCGCCGCCTGAATGCCGCCTTTTTCACCATGAACGGCGTCATCGCCACGGTCTTTCTTGCCTTTGTGGCCGCAGACCTGTGGCTGCGGCGCTGATTTTCAGGCCGTCCGGCGCGTTCATAGGCGAATCCTCATTCGACCTGTGGTATGGTGCCATAAAGCACTCCACCTCAGAAGCTTCCATGGCGACCGCCCCGCACACACCGACAGGAGAGCAAGGCACCGGAATGAAAATTGCCATACAGGGCGAAGCCGGCTCATTCAGCCACGAGGCAGCCATCAAGCTGGTCGCCGACGCCGTGATCGCTCCGTTTTCGCTTTCCGCCGATGCCTTTGCCGCACTGGTCAACCAAACCGTGGAGGCCGCGGTCATTCCCATCGAGAACTCGCTCGCCGGCTCGGTCTCCGAGCACTTTGACCTGCTGCTCACCAACGATGTGACCGTGGAGCGAGAGACGCTGTTGCGCATCAAGCACAACCTGATTGCCATCTCAGGAACCACAACGGGCGACATCGACCGGGTCTTCTCGCATCCCGTGGCCCTGGCCCAGTGCCGGCGTTTCCTGGCCAACCACCCCAGAATGGAATCCTTCGCCTTCTATGACACCGCCGGCAGCGTCAAGCAACTGGTCGAATTGCGCGACCGCCACGCCGCTGCCATCGCCAGCGAGGCCGCGGCCTATCACTACGGCGCCCAGATTCTCGAATCCGGCATCGAAGACAACCCGGAGAACTTTACCCGCTTCTTCCTGGTCCGCCGCACCGCGGACGCCGTTACCGATCCCGAGTCGAACAAGATCAGCCTGGCGTTCTCCGTGGAGAATCGCCCCGGATCGCTGGTTTCCGCCCTCTCTGAACTCTCCGCCATTGGCACCAACCTCACCAAAATCGAGTCCCGCCCCGTCCACGGAAAACCCTGGGAGTACATCTTTTACGTAGATTGCCAGGTTCACTCCTCCGATGAAGCTTCACGCGCACTCGAAGCCCTCGCCCCCCACTGCTCCATGATCAAGGAATTGGGACGCTACCGGGAGGCGCCGCTGCCGTCACAACCCCGCTCGTATGGCCTTGATTTGAGCCGATTCTGAACAGGATTCTGCAAATCAGAGGGGATGGGCTTCGGCCCATCCCCTCGATTGTTCGTCAGACCTGCGGCAGCGCCGCTGGGAAACCTCTGATCAAGCTGATGTCTTGAAGGGGACGGGCTTCAGCCCGGGCGTTAAGTGCCGCAAAATCAACGTGGGCTTTA
>DASWZM010000396.1:0-7214 GCA_036404455.1 Occallatibacter sp.
ACGCTCTGGCCCTGGGGCCGTATTCGCCTGGGTCCGTCCGGACTCATCCGCGCTTGCTTTCCAGGAAAGGACTTTCGCCATGATAACGCAAAACGCTTCCTCGACCCGGTCAAACTCCCGTGCTCGGCTTTTTCCGCCAACCTGCTGATGGGAAAAGGCTCAATTCCCACAAGGAGGCTATCTTTTTCACGCTCTCCTGAATAGAATCCGGTTATGCTGTGAGCGGAGGCCTTAAGGATATGACAAAGGCAGACCTGGTGGAAAAGGTGACCGGCTTGGGTGATCTGACTCGTCGCGACGGCGAGGTCATTGTTGAGACCATCTTTGGTTCCGTGATCGGCGCCTTGCGGAGCGGGGACAAGATTGAGATTCGGGGCTTCGGGTCCTTTCGCATTCGTCAACGCAATTCCCGCATTGGCCGCAACCCCAAAACCGGTGAACGCGTGGAGGTCCCTGCCAAGCGCGTTCCCTACTTCAAACCTTCCAAGGAGCTTCGCGACCTGGTGAACCCCGGCGAGGCTACCAAGGTCTCCTGAGCGCCCGAACGAAGAGAATCTTCGCGCTTCCAACAGCCTTTCGGGATATCGTGCGGACGCGTGGCCTTGCTGGACCGCCCAGTCCCGAGTCATAGCCGGAAACGCGCACTCGAACAGGTCCGGGCTAACGCGGCGGGATGCCGATCACGCTCAACATGCGCCCCGCGTGCCCCTGGGAAGCGCGATGGGAGAAGAACAACTCCGGCTGGCAGCTTGTGCATCCGCCTACGACTTGAATGGAGCGGGGTTTGAGGCCCGCGGCCAGCAACTGGCGGCGGTTGGCCTCCACAAGATCCAGATGCAGGCTGGGACCAATAGGCGAGTGGCCCGGAGCGCGTTGGGTGAGAAACAGCACGGGGTATCTGGTCCGCACCGGATCGCTGGCGCAGACCTCGCGGAAGAGTTCATCGGAATAGGCGAATTGGGACTCGAAGCTGGAGAGCACCTCTTCGCCGACGGCGTAGCAGCAGGCGCCGATGCCTGGACCGATGGCGGCCACCAGGTCCTCGGTGCGGGAGCCGAATTCGAGGCGCATCCGGCCCACACCATTCTCGACAATCCGCCTGACCGTCCCTCGCCAGCCGGCGTGAAAGGCGGCCACGGCCCGCCGTTTGCGGTCGGCCACCAGCACCGGGATGCAGTCGGCGGTCTGTACTCCCAGCAGCAGTCCGGGCTCATCGGTCATCAGGCCGTCGCCCTTCCACGGGCGTTCCCGGGCGGCGTCCCCGGCAGTGGCGAGAACCACGACGCTCGAATGGATCTGGCGGAGAGTGATCAGAGGGGTAGCCGCGTCACCGGTGACCGCCTCGGCCAGGAGCCGGCGGTTGCGGGCCACCGTTTCCCGGGCGTCGACGTCCGTAAAGCCGAGATTCAGCTCACCCGGCGCGCCTTCTGCGCAGTACGCCCGGCTGGCGCCTCCTTTGCGGGTGCTGAAACCGTGCCAGAGCCAGCTCGTCTTCTTCCGGCCACGCTTTTCCCAGCCGGGAACCGCAAGCCACTGGACGCCGTTCGGCGCCACTCGGGAAACGGGTGCGAGCGGTGACAGATTCTCCGGCGCCACGCGCTTAAGGCGCACCCGGCGGTTGACCCCAGCCTTCCACCCCACCGACGAAGACTCATCGCTGGGAACCGCGGACTTGCCGCGAAGGTTGCGAACCAGGCCCGCATCCCGAAAAAGGGCGTCGGTCTCCTCGACTGCGCGGTCAGGATGATCGTTTTGGGTGGAAGAGGACGGCATCTGGCTCTGATTTTATCTGGCGGCAGAGTCTATCGGGGGCAAGCACTGTCGGGCGAACAGATGGGCCTGCCTTCCGGCAGGCCCGCTTGAGAGGCATTTGAGGGAGGGGATCCAGGGGAGATTTTGGGAAGAGGCCCATACAGGGCCCTCAAAAAGGAGTGGGTACCTTTCGTGGACGGGACAAAATTCGGGGAAGCCTCTGCTTGTTATTTAGTCAGATGCAAGAATGCTGAAAAGGTTGCGTTGCAGAAAATTATTTCGGTCGAACTTGATTGTCGTCATCCGGCTTGGGCCCGGAGTGGATCGACGAACGACACGCAAGGCTCTCCAGGGAGGGGATTTTCGGCTCGAAACAAAGGCGGCGGTGTCATGAATTCCCGACTGATCCATGCGGGTACGCGCCTCTACATGCTCATCGCGGCCTTCCCCTCGGCAAGCGCCCGCCGGGATCGGAACGTGACGCGGTTCTTCAACTCCTTCACGATCGCCTCGTCCTCGGGCAACACTCCGGCGGCCGTGGCCCAGATCTCTGCCACGAGCAACTGGAACCTGCCGGCAGACCCTACTTCTTCGGTTCCTCTTCCTGCTGGACCTCCGGACCTTCGCCGGGGAATGGCCAGTTCTTGTCGAGGAGAATCTCTTTTTCGCGCTGCTCCTTGGGCACGCGGTCGATCGTAAGGTTCTCAAAGAAGTGCACGCCGGTCTTTCCGGCGGTGGCAATGTCGATGTCGCCGTCGCCATCCAGGTCCATGGCGATGATCTGCGTACCCGCGCCGGCCGTACCGTTGACCGAAATGGGGTAGCGCGTGAACTCGCCGGTCTTGCGGTTGATTTTGTAGTAATAGACGACCAGCGGATCGTAGGAGCCGGCGTCATGGCCGTTGTGGCCGCGGTAGCGCTTGCCAGTAATCAACTCCGGCTCGCCGTCGCCGTCTATATCCGCCATCAAGAGCGCGTGCGACTGCGAAAACGACTCGTCGATGGTGTGCTGGGTCCAGTGGCGGGACGCGCCCTCTCCCTGCTGTTCGAGCCAGTAAAGCCCGTAGCTGTGGCCCTGTCCGTAGATGAGGTCCATCTTCCCGTTGTTCAGCACGTCATAGCCGATAATGGGGAATCCCGTGTCGCCCAGGTGCCAGTCCGGGCGCCACTCCCACTGGTCCTTGTCCGCATCGATCTGCCGGAACCAGCCGGTGGTCGAGAGGATGTCGGCCTTGCCGTCGCCGTCAATGTCGGCCACACCGATGCCGTGACCGTCCTGCTCGCGGGTGCCCACATGGTGCACCTTGGGCTGGGGACCGGAAAAGTCGATCCAGATAATGCCGGAGTGGTCGTAGTGGGAAAGGATCAAGTCGAGCTTGCCGTCGCCGTTGATGTCGGCCATCCAGCCGCCCTCGGTGTCGTAGCTGTTGGTGATGAAGTGGCGCGTCCACTCGGCGCCCAGCTTCTTCGGGTTCTCGTACCACCAGACGCCGTTGGTTTGCCAGCCGGCGGTCAGAATGTCCGGCGCGCCGTCGTGGTTTACGTCCACCGTCCACTCGCCGCAGTCGGCAACATACTCGTTGACCGTTCCAATCTGACGGTACTGGTGGCGCTTCCACTCTCCGCCGTTGGGGCCGGGGTTTTCGTACCAATAGGCTCCGCTGACAATGTCGGGCAGGCCGTCGCCGTTCATGTCCAGCGTGGTAATGCCCTCGGCGTGGTCGGTTCCCAGGCGGTGGGCAAAGAAGGTGGCCTGGGGCACGCCGCCGGGACCCGGACCGCGGGTCTGTATCCGGTCGGCGCCGCCCACGAGTTGGGCCAGGGCCGGGGCGGCAAAAGCAAACAAGACGAATGCAGCAGGTAAATTGACTGTCATAGTAACCTCCTCGATTTCATTTCGCCGAGCTCCATGGGAAGCTCTCCTGTTGTCAGCCATTCTCATCTTCCTCACGGCTGGGCGCAACTAGGTTCAGCTCTCAAGCGGATTTTGGCCGACCTATCTTCTCGACAAAATAGGTGATCAGTCCGACCGGAAGGAAGCGAACCAGGAGAGCGGTGAACTTGCCGCCGAAGTAAGGGACAATCGTCCGCTGACCACGGGCCAGGGCGGCTACGCCCAGCCGGGCCACGTCCTCGGCAGACTGTTTGCTGCCGGGCATGAAATTCTCGGAGCGGGCTACCTGGAAGAATTCGCTCTGCGTCGGTCCAGGGCAGAGCGCCGTCACCTTGACCCCGAAGCGAGCTACCTCCGCGGCCAGCCCCAGCGCAAAGAAGCGGTCGAAGGCCTTGGTGGCCGCATAGGTGGTGAGGTAGGGCACGGGCTGAAAGCTGGCCGTCGAAGCGAGAACCAGCACCCATCCGCGACGACGCTCGACCATGCGCGGGACAAATAATCTGGAAAGCCGCACCACGGCCTCGCAGTTGACGCGAACCTGGCTCAGTTCCTGCTCGACGGGGCTCTCATGGAATGCTCCGCACTGGCCGAGGCCGGCGTTGTTGATAAGAATGTCAACGGTCAGCCCGGCGCCTTCAGTGGCGTCGTATAGCTGCTCGGGCGCGGCGGAATCGTTCAGGTCCGCGGTGACGATGCGTACTTCGGTCCCCTTGGCCGCAAGCTCGGCGGCAAGGGATTCGAGCCGGTCCGTGCGGCGGGCGGTGAGGATAAGTTTCGCCCCGTGACTTGCCAGTTCCCGCGCCAAAGCCACGCCAATGCCCGCACTGGCCCCGGTCACCAGTGCCCATTTGCCGTTGAAGTCGTTTGTGTTTGCCATCGCGGGTCCATCATAGCGGACAGCGTGGCGGATGCATGGCCAGAAGCGGGCTCAGCGGTAAACTTCACGCCGGTTGCCGATGCGGACGATCAGGATGCGAACCAGCTTGTCTTCAATGCTGGCAATGACCCGGTAGTCGCCTACGCGGTACTTCCAAAGATCGCCGAACTCCGTTCCCTTCAGCGCATCGCCGATGCTGCGTGGGTTCTCAAGGGGAGCGATGCGCTCGAAAAGAAAACGGGAGATTCTGCGGGCAACCTGCGGATCGAGGCGGCTCAATTCGCGCTTCGCTCTTGGGTCCAGGTCAATCGACCATGCCATATTCCTTCATCACTTCCTCAAGAGGAATCGTCTTGACGCGGCCTGCGTGGATGTCTGCTAACCGCTGCTCGGCCAAATAAATATCTTCAAGATCGTCCAGATGCTCCAGAATGGCCTGGCGGGCGTAAAAGGTCTTGGTCCGGCCAGTGGCTTTGGACAGGGCGTCAAGACGCTTTTCGATCTCTTCGGGAAGACGGATTGCGAGCATGATGGACCTCCTCGGGTGACGCTATACAAGTATAGCGCAAATGGCCGCTCTGAAGAACCCTCACTCGTCTATTGGCGTTTCAGGCCGCTAGCTTTTGCTCTTCCCTGCCTTCTTGTCGAGACGCGGCCCTTCGAATCTGCCTTTTGGTTCTTCTCGACCCGCAGCTTCCATGCGGTGTGCAACGCGCCGGCCAGCACGTCTTCATTGGCCGCGGCCAGCCGGATATGTGTCGCTCCGTTTCTGCCCCAGCCGCCGGCAACGGGCAAGAAAAGGTCGGGACGTTCCGCAACAAACTCCGCTTGCAACTCGAGTGTTAGCATCAGGTTGCCATAGCCCTGGCTCTCGGAGGCGAGCGTGGCAAAAATCCGGCCGCCGACACGAAAATCGGCCGCGCCCATGTGCGAGCCCTCTTCGGCGCCCTCGAAGCTGAGCGCGATGCGGCGAAAGTCGGCTGGGGTCATTTGCAAATCTCCGTTGAGGTTCAACTACCGCCTCACTCCCGTTCCCTTCTCCCTGTTCCCTCGCACAATGCGGCTAGCAGCTAGCAGCTAGAAGCTGCCCTTCAAACTCCTCATTCAACCAGTTCGAGAAGGCCTGAAACTCCTCGTCGCGGCCGAGGAAGTCGCGCACCATTTGCCGCCCCGGTTTCGACCCGCCCTGTTCCAGGACTGCCTTGCGGTAGCGGCTGCCGGCTTCGCAGCCCAGCAGATCATGGGGATCGAACTGGGCGAAGAAATCCAGCGCGATGACCTTGTCGAAGGCGTAGGTGTAGTAATTCGACGAGTAGCCGGTAAGGTGGCCAAAGCTGGCATACATGCGGTTGCCGTCCAGCCAGGTCCAGGGTTGCAGGCTTTCATAGAGACGCTTTGTGGTCTCGTCAAGGTCCAGTCCCGCGGGTTCCCGGTCGTGCAGGTCGAGCGAGAGCGTGGTGTAGTAAAGTTGCGAGCGCACCCAGTCGGCGCGGCCAAAGGCTCCCGCCAGCTTCATCTTCTTGATGGTCTCGGAGGGGAGCGTTTCGCCCGTCTGAAAGTGCTTTGCAAAGGCCTGCAGCAGCTTTTCGTCGCGGAAGAATTCTTCCAGCATCTGCGAGGGCACTTCAATGAAATCGCCCTCGGTGGCAAAGCCGGAGATCCCCGCCCACTCCGTCCGGCCGCCGAGGATGGCGTGCATCAGGTGGCCGAACTCGTGGAAAAAGGTGACCACGTCGGAATACTGGAGCAGCCCAGGATCGCCGCCTTCGTCGCCAGGGTCCCCAGCGGCGGCTCCATGCCCTTGGGGTGGTCCGCCGGGGAAGTTGCAAATGAGCGCGGCCTCGGGCAGAGCGCGGCCGCGGACGCCGGTGACGATGGGCGCGGCGGAGAACCACTTGTCTTTGCCCTCGCGAGGGTGCATGTCGAGGTAGAAGCGGCCCACGGTCCGGCCGCCGTCAAACACCTCAAAGACCGAAACGTCCCCGTGCCATGCGGGGGCCGTCGAGCGGCGGAACTCGATTTTGAACAGGCGCGCCGCGGTCTCGAGCACGCCCTTCTCCACCTGCGCATAGGGGAAATAGGGGCGGACCGACTGCGAGTCGAATTCGAAGGCGGAGCGGCGGAACTGCTCATACCAGTAGGCGCGACTGGTAATATCGATGGATTCCAGGCCAGGCTGTCGTTGCCGGGTGAATTCGACAATCAGTTCGTGTTCGCGGCGGGCGCCCTCGCGGCTGGCCTCGTCGAGTTTAGCCAGGAAGGTGCGCACGTTGGCCGCCGAACCCATCATCTGGTCGGCGGTGGCCAGATCGGCCCAACTGCGAAAGCCGAGCACCGTGGCGATCTCCTGGCGCGTGCTCAGCAGATCCAGAAGAATCTGCCGGTTGGCCGGCCAGGCGCGGGTGTTGTAGGCCAGGAACATGCGTTCGCGCAAGGCCGCGCTGGAAGCAAAGGTCATCGCCGGCTGCATGTCGGGTTGGTCGGTGGTGAGGGTAACGCGGCCCTCGGCATCCGGCTGATGGCGGCCGATGTAGTCCGGGGGCAGGCCGTCGAGCTCAGCCGGCGTGGCTTCGATGGTTTTGCCGCCCTCCTGGATATTGCGGCTGAATTCGAGCGAGAGCCGGGTGGCCTTTTCGTGCAGGGCCTGCAGGCGGTCGCGGGTGGCCTGGTCCTTGTCTACGCCGGCCAGGC
>DASWZM010000397.1:0-28302 GCA_036404455.1 Occallatibacter sp.
CATCGCGCGCGTCCCCCTAATGATCGATTCGTCGAAATTCTCGGTGATCGAGGCCGGCCTCAAATGCGTGCAGGGCAAGGGCATCGTGAACTCGATCTCGCTGAAGGAAGGCGAACGAAAGTTTCGCCACAACGCGGCGACTGTCTTGAAGTACGGTGCGGCGGTGGTGGTGATGGCCTTCGACGAACAGGGCCAGGCCGCGACTTACGAGGACAAGATCCGCGTCTGCGAGCGCGCCTACAAAATACTTGTGAACGAAGTCGGTTTTCCGCCCGAGGACATCATCTTCGACCCCAATGTTCTCACCGTGGGGACGGGACTCGAGGAGCACAACAACTACGCGGTTGACTACATCCGTGCCACGCGCTGGATCAAGGCTAATCTGCCGCATGCCAAAGTCAGCGGCGGCGTCTCGAATATCTCGTTCAGCTTTCGAGGCAACAACAAGGTTCGCGAGGCCATGCACTCCGCGTTTCTTTATCACGCCATCGCGGCAGGCATGGACATGGGCATTGTGAATGCCGGCATGCTCGAGGTATACGAGGAGATTGACCCGGAGCTGAAGGTGCTGGTCGAGGACGTGCTGCTCAACCGCCGCCCCGACGCGACAGAGCGCCTGGTGGAGTTTGGCGAAGCGCTGAAGCACGTTGGCAAGGTTGTGAATGAAAAGAAGGCCGAGGAATGGCGCAACGGCACAGTCGAGGAGCGTCTTTCTCACGCGCTGGTCAAGGGGATCGACGCGTACATCGAGATCGACGCCGAGGAAGCGCGCGTGAAGTTGGGCCGCCCGCTTTTGGTGATCGAAGGCCCGTTGATGGACGGCATGAGCGTGGTGGGCGATCTGTTCGGAGCGGGCAAGATGTTCCTGCCGCAAGTGGTGAAGTCCGCGCGGGTGATGAAGAAGGCCGTGGCGCACCTGACGCCGTTCATGGAGGCCGAGAAGCTGGAGATGGCCGCGACCGGACAGACGGTCAAGGCGCAGGGAAAAATCGTGCTCGCAACGGTCAAGGGCGACGTGCACGACATTGGCAAGAACATCGTCGGCGTTGTTCTCGCCTGCAACAACTACGAGGTTATCGACCTGGGTGTGATGGTCCACTGCGAGAAGATCCTCGAACGCGCCAAGGCGGAAAAGGCGGACCTGATCGGCCTCAGCGGCCTGATCACGCCCTCCCTTGATGAAATGGTGCACGTGGCTCGCGAGATGGAGCGCCAGGGGTTCAAGTTGCCGCTGCTCATCGGCGGGGCAACCACCAGCCGTGCGCACACGGCCGTCAAGATTGCGCCGCAGTACAGCGAGCCGGTGGTCCACGTGCTGGATGCCAGCCGCGCCGTGCCCGTGACGACCAGTCTCCTCAGTGACGAGGGCAAGGCGGCGTTCGTCGCCCAGCATCGCGCCGACTACGAGGCGCTTCGCAAGGTCCACTCGGCGCCGCGCCTGCAGGTCGTCTCCCTTGAAGTCGCTCGCAAAAGGCGCACTCCGATCGTGTGGCGTGCCGAAGATCTGCCCGTGCCCGAGTTTACCGGAGTGCGCGTGCTGGACAACTTTCCGCTGGCCACGCTGCGCGAATTCATTGACTGGACGCCCTTCTTCCACACCTGGGAACTGAAAGGCGTTTACCCCCGCATTCTCGACGATGAGAGACAAGGTGCGCAGGCGCGCCAGATCTTTACCGAAGCCAATGTTCTCCTCGATACGATCATCGAGAAAAACCTCATCACCGCTCGCGGTGTATACGGCTTCTTTCCCTCGATCGCGGTGGGCGACGATGTCGAGCTGTACACGGACGACTCGCGCGCAAGGGTGCTCGAGCGATTCCACTTCCTTCGCCAGCAATCCAACAAGGAGGGCAGCGAGCCCTGCCGGTCGCTCGCCGACTTCATCGCGCCAAAGGAAACGGGGCTGCCCGATCATATCGGCGCATTCGCCGTAACCAGCGGGATCGGCCTGAAGGAGCTGTGCGACGGGTTCAGGGCCAGGCACGACGACTACAACGCGATCATGGCCGAGGCCATCGCCGATCGCCTGGCTGAAGCCTTCGCCGAATGCCTGCACAAGCGTGTGCGCGACGAATGGGGTTACGGCCGTGACGAAGCCCTGAGCATGGACGAACTCATCCATGAGAAGTATCGCGGCATCCGTCCGGCCGCGGGCTACCCGGCCTGCCCCGATCACACGGAAAAGGGCACGTTGTGGCGTCTGCTCGATGTGCAGGCGAAGACCGGCATGCTGATTACCGAGTCGTATGCGATGTGGCCCGGCTCGAGCGTGAGCGGGCTCTACTTCGCCCACCCGGAATCGCGATATTTCTCGCTCGGCAAGATCGACCGCGACCAGGTCGCCGACTATGCCGAACGCAAGGGAATGAGCGTGGCGGAGGTCGAGCGATGGCTCGGGCAAAACCTGAATTACGACCCTGCGGAATAGCATTCGGTGGCTCGCCAGAATTGCGATGCGCTGTCCGCGCCGGTAGGCCGGGACTGGCAGGTCCGGGCTTCAGCCCGGACACAAAGCCGGCAAAATCGTCCTGGGCGTCAGCCCTAAGGTATGCTGCCTGCAGGTTCGATCCGCAGCCTCAGCCGTTCTGTTTATCTTATTGAACCGCGAAGAGGATCAGCACATGAGAGCAAAGCGAACGTCGCCTCCTGCAAAGCAAAGCGTGTCATCGCACGGCTTCGACAAGGGGCTTGCGGAGTTGGAAAGACTGGCTGAATCCTTGAAGACTTGCACGGTACCGAATGCCGATCAAGTCGAGCACTTCCGCAAATCCCTCGCGCACCGCAACAACTTCCTTGTCTCCAAAGCGGCCAAGCTTGTGGCCGACGCCGAACTCTTCGCCCTGCTTCCAGACGTCCTCGCTGCTTTTGATCGCTTTTTCATCGACGCGGCGAAGACCGACCCGAAATGCTGGGCGAAGGAAGCGCTTTCGAAGACTCTCGTCAAGTTGGAGCATCGCAGCAAGGACGCCTACCTGCGCGGCATGCGGCATCATCAGTTGGAAGCGAGTTGGGGACCTCCGGTAGACACAGCTGGAGCCCTGCGCGGCACATGCACCCATGCGCTGGTCGATTGCCCAGGCATCTCCGATGCCGACCTGTTGACAATTCTGCTGGAGCCGCTGGTGGACACGGACAAAACCGTGCGCATGGAGGCGGCGCGCGCCATCGGACAGGTGGGTGGCGTGAGCGCAGCGCTGCTCCTGCGTCTGCGCGCGCTGCTTGGGAAGGACGAGCCGGAGGTGCTGGGCGCAGTCTACTCGTCGCTGCTCGCAATTGAAGGTGCGCAGGCCATCCCGCTGGTTGCCAACTGCCTGAAAGAGGGGGACGACCTGGCCGCGGAGGCCGCGTTTGCTCTGGCCGAGGTGCGCACTCCAGAGGCGCTGGCCGCCTTGATTGCACGCTTGCACGACGGTGCCGATGCGTGGTTCACTTCGATGCTTCTCAGCGCCATCGCGCTCACCCGTTTGCCTGAAGCGTTGGACTTTTTGATTGCGCTCATTGCGCAGGATGCGCGCGAAGCGCCAGCCGCCATCGAGGCCATCGGCCGCATCGCGCTCAATGCCGAACTGCGCGCCCGCGTCGTGCAGGCCGTCGAACGGGCCGCCAGCCCGCGGCTCAAGCAGGCCTTCCGTCAGCATATGCCCGCAATTCCCGAATGATGCAACCGGATCAAATTGGGCCGCCCGCGGTTTTGCACAGAGCAGCTTTGCGTAGAATTATCACCGTCTGTGCAACAGTGGAATCACGGTAAGAACAGATCATGTGAGTCCTCCTCGAACGGCCAAGGAGCAATCGCTAAACGGCGAGCACCCCCTCGGCCGTTCGTCTTTTTCCCATCAGCTTCTTCCCCGGTTTCTTCCCCGAAAAAGGCTGCGCCGGGAAGCGCGCGCCATCGAGAGCGCGCACCGTCAGTTTGTTTTGCAGCAACTCCAGCCCGCAAGTTTGTTGATCCCATCCTATCTCCGTTTGACGCGAGGATTCCGGCAGTGGTCTGATGGTTGCGGCGGGATGAGCGCAGCTTGCCCCGTTTCAAAATGGAGACCTTCGGAATGCGGGCAGGTGCGGCGATGATAACAGCGGTTTTCTTGTTGGGCGCTTTGTTGTGCGGATGCGGCGGAGGCGGAAGCTCAATCCTGAATCAAGGTCCCGTGAACCCCACGCCGGCGGCCGCGCCCACCATCACCACCACCGCCGCGCAGAACGGCGCCGTGGTTGTGAGTCTGGCCTCAACGACCTCCGGGGCCACGATTTATTACACCGTGGACGGCACCGCGCCCAGCACCTCGTCGCCGCAATACCTGGCGCCGTTTCTGGTGGCCTCGAACCTGACGGTCAAGGCCATCGCCACGGCTTCGGGTTACACGGCCAGCAGCGTCGCCAGTCAGAGCTTTGCGCCCAACATCCCCTCGGGGACGCTGGTCTGGTCCGACGAGTTCATCAACTCCACCAGTGCCAACGCGCAGCCCAATCCACTGATCTGGACCTACGACACCGGGACCAACTGTTGCGGCAACAACGAGCTTGAGACTTACTGCGCCTGGGGTTCGGCAATGTCTCCGTGCAATCCAGCGGGTCCGAATGCGTATGTCGGCGCCGACGGCTATCTGCACATCGTGGCGCAGCAGCCCACGGCCGGGACAGCGGTCTACACCTCGGCCCGGCTAAAGACCGAGGGGCTGTTCAGCTTCCAGTACGGACGCATTGAGGCGCGCATGATGCTGCCCGAGTCGCAGGGAATGTGGCCCGCCTTCTGGCTGCTGGGCAACAACATCGCCACCATCAGCTGGCCGGCCTGCGGCGAACTTGACGTGATGGAACATATCGATGGCAGCAACCCGGAGAACGAGGGCTTTGACTGGGTGCAGGGATCGATCCATGGAACCAACCTGAACGGCGGCATTCAATTCCATCCGGCAGGGTTTTCAGCGGCCGCCTGGCATACCTACGGCATGATCTGGACTCATGGGCAGATTCAGTATTATGTGGACAGTCCGGCCAACATTTACGCCACCTTTACGCCGACCACCCAAACGGGCGCCTGGCCCTTCGACCAAGGCCCGCAGTTTGTGATTCTGAACCTGGCCGTTGGCGGCGACTGGCCCGGCCCACCCAACGCCAGTACCCCGTTCCCCGCGCAGATGCTGGTGGACTACGTGCGGGTGTACACCAACTAGGACCTGCGAGCGAACACTCGAAATTGCGCACGGCCGATGGCCGATCGATTCCCAATTTAATTCCCGTAAATGACATTTGGAGCGCATTTGCGCGCCGTTTGCTGCAAACGGGCTTGCGTTGGATTTGCCATTGTGATAAAACCAGATCATTCAGTTTTGCCCCCAAAGGGCAATCCTGAGTTTCATGCAGAGTGGCTGAGGGACGGGCCCTGTGACGCCACGACAACCTGCCTGGGCAATCCAGGAGTATGGTGTCAACTCTCGTCCGCCACGGCGGAGAACATGAGATTCGGGGGTCGCTTCAGCACTCTTGACCGAAGCGGCTCGCAAGGTTATTCGAATTCTTTCAGGTTCGCTCATCCTATGAGCCGGTCACGCGCCCGCGTATCCGCAGTTGCTCGCGCCTATGCGAGGGACTTGTGACGATTGCCTACGAGTTGCGATGTCGGGAATGCGGCCGATCCTATGGGATTCAACCGCTTTCCATCTGCGATGAGTGTTTTTCCCCGCTCGAGGTGGTCTTCGACCTCGAGTACGCCCGCACCCGCTTTACCCGCGAAGCCATCTCCCGGGGCCCGCTGAATATGTGGCGCTATCGGGCCCTGCTGCCGGTTGCCGACAGCTATGAACCGCAGACTCCCGCCGGGTTGACCCCGCTGGTCAAGGCGCCGCGGCTGGGCTCTCGCATCGGCGCCACCAATCTTTACATCAAGAACGACGCCGTCTGCATGCCCACGCTCAGCTTCAAGGATCGCGTGGTGGCCGTGGCCCTGGCTAGCGCGCAGGCCTTCGGTTTCGACACGGTCGGCTGCTCTTCCACCGGCAACCTGGCCAACGCCGTGGCCGCGCAGGCCGCTCGCCTGGGATTGAAGACCTTCATCCTGGTCCCCGCCGATCTGGAACCCGCCAAGATTCTCAACACCCAGGTCTACGGCGCCACGCTGGTGCGCGTCGAGGGCAACTACGACCACGTCAACCGGCTTTGCTCGCAGATCGCCGACCGCTACAACTGGGGCTTTGTGAACGTGAATCTGCGCCCCTACTACGCGGAGGGCTCGAAGACCGTGGGCTATGAGATCGCCGAGCAACTGGGCTGGCGGCTGCCGGACAACATTGTTTGCCCCATGGCCGGGGGTTCGCTGATTACCAAGATCCGCAAAGCCTTCAGCGAACTCATTGCTTTGGGCCTGGTGGAGGACAAGCCGGTCCGGTTCTTTGGCGCGCAGGCCACCGGCTGTTCGCCCATCTCCACCGCGGTCAAGAACGGAACCGACGTGATTGAACCGCAACGCCCCAACACCATCGCGCGCTCGCTGGCCATCGGCAACCCGGCCGACGGCCCCTACGCTTCCCGCGCCATTCGCTCCTCAGGCGGCTGGGCCGAGGACGTGTCGGATGTCGAGATTGTCTCGGCCATCCAGGAACTGGCGGAGACCGAGGGCATCTTTACCGAGACCGCCGGCGGCGTGACGACTGCAGTAACGGCCCGGCTCTATGCTCACGGCCGCATTCAACCCGGCGAACTCACCGTAACCTGCATCACCGGCAACGGCCTCAAGACCACCGATTGCCTGCTCGGCGCCTATGAGCAGAACCAGGCCATCCGTCCGCGGTTGAGCGACTTTGAAAACTTTGTAGAAGAACGCAACGCCGTGAATCGGGTACTGAGCCTGGTGGGAGAAAGCTATGTCTGTTAGAGTCCTGTTGCCGAATGCATTTCAGAAGCACACCAACAATGTGCGCGAAATCGCCAGCACGGCCGCCAATCTGCCCGAGCTGGTTACTGAAATCGAGAACCGTTTCCCGGCCCTGCGCCAGCACCTGCGCGGCGAGGACGGCCAGATTCGCCGCTTCATCAACTTCTATGTCAATGAAGAAGACATCCGCTTCCTGGGCAATGAGAAGTACAGCTTCAAGGAAGGCGACGAGGTGCTGGTCATTCCATCGATTGCCGGCGGCTGATGCTAAGTTCCTGCTACTTGAGTTACTCTGATCACCAAGGGTTCCCCCGGCGCGGAGAGCCCTTTTGTTACTGGCGAGTTACAGACAGAGCAAAGTATTTGCACCATTTTCGCGGCAGGTTGACTGTCCTTTGATAGTTCGGGGCCCATACTGTCCGCGTGATCCCGTATGTGCGGCACGCAGTATCACGGAAGCTAGCCGTTGGTTCCACTCCTCTGGTGGAACTCGCCTTTCCCACTTATCTTCCATCCCCGGCCCCGCCCAGACCGCGCGTTCGTGCTGAAGTCGGCCGCTACCGACTGCGGCTTGCGGAGACCGCTGAAGATCGCGATGCCGCCTGCCGTTTGCGCTTCAAGGTCTTCAATATCGAGCTGGGCGAGGGTCTGGAGAGCTCCTATCAAACAGGATTGGACACCGACCGCTTCGATCTCTGCTGCGAGCACTTGCTGGTGGAGGACAAGCTCGAGGACAGTCCGGCCAGGCGCATCGTGGGCACCTACAGAATGCAGTCCGGCTCGACCGCCGCGCGCAACCTGGGCTACTACTCCGAGCAGGAGTTCAGCTTTGCCCCCTATGAGCCGCTGCGGGCCGGCATCCTGGAGCTGGGCCGCGCCTCCATCGACCGCGAGCACCGCACTCCCGAGGTGCTGACCTTGTTATGGAGGGGGATCGCGCAGTATGCTACTGACATGGGGCTGCGTTATTTGATCGGCTGCTCATCCTTGAACTCGAAAGACCCGGCGGAGGGCTGGCAGATGTACAGCCAGCTTGAGCAATACCGGGTTTCACCGGAGTTCGAGACGGAGCCCACCGCCGCGTTCGCCTGTCCCGCCGAGCAAAAGGGCGCACATGCACAGACGCCGCCCTGCCAGCACGACTCATCGTTGCGGACCCCCATCAAAGTGCCCAAGCTCCTCAAGACCTATCTGGCCATTGGCGCGCGCATCGGCGCCCCACCGGCCTGGGACCGCGAGTTTGGCACCATCGATTTCCTTACGCTGCTCGATCTGAAGACCGTGTCGCATTCGGCGCGGCATCGATTCCTGGCGCCCCTTACATTATGAGTTTCAGAGCGATCCGGCGCGCTGTGACGCTGGGATTGCTTCTCCTCTTCTGCCTTCTGCGTTCGCTGCTCTCACGCATGCTTGGCCCGGACACGCCGGAGCGTCGCGCCCAGTGGAACCACTCCTGCGCCCGGTTGGTGTTGCCGTTTATGGGCATCCGGTTGAGGGTTACAGGCAATCCTCCGGCGCGTGGCCTTGTTGTTTCCAACCATCTCAGCTATCTTGAAGTTCTCATTTATGGCGCGGCGCTGCCCTGTTTTCTGGTCTCCAAGGCCGAGATTGGCCGCTGGCCCTTCTTCGGAAGCCTGGCGCGCGCCGGCGGAACGCTTTTTGTCGACAGGGCGAGCCGGGCCAGCGCCGTGGCCGTGACCGAGCAGATCGCGGAACGGCTCAAAGGGACGGTACCGGTACTTTTCTTCCCCGAGGGCACCAGCACTGACGGCAGCAAGCTGCTGCGTTTTCACTCCCGGCTTTTCACCCCAGCGGTGGTTGCCGGAGTGCCCGTAACCGCCGCCTCCGTCCGCTATGTGCCCGACGACGGTTCGCCCGAGCGGGAGCTGTGCTGGTACGGCGACATGGCGTTTCTACCCCATGTCTGGAAGACTCTGGGCGCTGCCGGCTTCACAGCCGAGGTCCACTTCGGCGAGCCCCGCATCTATCCCAACCGCCGCGCCGCCGCTGACGCCACGTACGAGGAAATTGAGGCCATGCGCGCAGGCGCCGTTCTCACTCCTCAATAGGTCGCGCCCGGTATCCGCGATGGGCTCGTTTCCGGGTTGCGTCACGCATTGCGCCGGGCGCGGCGGCATCCGGCCTAATCGGCTCTGCCCGAACGCTACATCCTTCTGTTCCCGATGCCGGCCGCTGGGTAAGAAAATCGCTCTTATTTCGCTGCAAGCCGCCATGCCAAGCCTCGTGTGCAACAATTCCTACTGATATCGAGGCTGGCGTTCACCGGCAGCCTGTGCTCGGTCTGGCGCGCAGACGAAGGACCTTCGGAGACGATGATGAAAAACCTGCCATCTGCTTCAATTCCACTTTCGCCATTAACCCGGCGCGATTTTCTCAAGGTAGCCGGCGCCGCGGCCATCCTGCCCGCCAGCGCATGGGGCACAGGCCGCCCTTCTGCTTCCAATCGCATCACAGTGGGTGTCATCGGCTGGGGCATGATGGGGCCGGCCAACACCAAGGCATTCCTGGCGGAACAGGATTGCCAGGTGGTCGCGGCCTGCGACATCCACACCGGCCACCTGCAGGAAGCCGTGGACACCATAAACACCAAGTACGGAAACATGGACTGCAAGGCATATCACGACTATCGCGAACTGCTGGCGCGGGACGATATCGACGCCATGATGATCGCGGTGCCCGATCAGTGGCACGCGCTGATAGCCACTGAGGCCGCAAACCGGAAAAAGGACATTTACGGCGAGAAGCCGCTTGCCCGCACCGTCCACGAGCAACAGGCCATCGTCAAAGCCGTTCAGCAGAACAATGTCATCTGGCAAACTGGCTCCTGGCAGAGGTCGCTTCCCTCATTTCACAAGGCGGCGGAAATTGTCCGCAACGGTCTCATCGGGAATGTCGTGCGCGTTGAGGTCGGCCTGCCCGGCGGCCACCACGATTTCCCAGGCACAGTTCCCGCGCTGATGCAGAGGCTCTCATCGCTGCCGGACAAAATTACCAGTCCAGCCCAGATCGTGCCGGGGACTCCAGCCTGGGATCTGGCCGTCACCCAGCCTCCGCCTGAGCTGGACTATGACAGGTGGATCGGCCCGTCGAAGATGGAACCATATATCGATGCTCGCGTCTACCAGAACTGGCGCTGGAACTACAACACCGGCGGCGGCCAGTTGCTGGACTGGATTGGCCATCACGGCGACATTGCGCACTGGGGCCTGGGGTTCGATCTTACCGGCCCGTCTGAAGTTGAAGGTCACGGCGAGTTTCCCCCGGCCAATGCCGTATGGAACACGGCCACGACATACATGATCGAGTGCAAGTATCGCAAGGAAGTTACTCATTATTCGAACGACGTCGGGATGACCATTGCCGGCGGCTATCCCGAAATCGCGATGGGAACAAAATGGATTGGGACCGACGGCTGGGTGTGGGTCGATCGAGGTGGATTCGACGCGTCCGATCCTGCCTGGATCAAGGGCGACTCGCTTCCCGACGATCTGCGCAAGATCAAGCTAATCGAGTCCCACGAGCATCGGCGCAACTTTCTCGACAGCGTTAAATCGCGCAAGCCCACCATCGCGCCCGTCGAGACGGCGCATCACTCCACGCTTCCGGGGCATCTCGGCCTCATCTCCATGCTGGTGGGACGCAAACTCCAATGGGATGTGGCAGAGGAGAAGATCCTCAACGACAGCGCCGCCAGCGAACTGCTGTCGCGCCCTTATCGCGCACCCTGGCGACTAGCCTGAATCGGCAGCGGGGAGAGTCGCTTCTCCTCCCTGCCACCCCACCCGGCATTTCGTTCCGCACCGGACATATCGGAGCATAGAGCCAGGAACCAGTTCCAGCGGTTCTCCAATTGCTGTGCGCCGAAATGGGCCTTCAATTTAAAGTCGAGCTAAAGCTGACCTCGGGCGTCTGTCTGGTTAGAAGGGACTTATGGCGTCGATCGGGGGATGCAGCGTGGCTTCGATCTCCATGGAGGGTGCGCGGCCGGAGATTGATCTCGCGGCTCTCGTTGAGACCTACTCCGTACTCCTTTTCCGCGTAGCACACTCAGTCCTGCGCAGTCGGGCAGAAGCCGAGGATGTCGTTCAGGACGTCTTTGTCCGCATTCTCGAACATCGCCGCTCTCTCCTGGCAATACTGGATATGCGCGTATGGCTCATTCGCATTGCCTGGAATCTGGCCCTTGACCGGAGACGTCGCATACGGCCGGAGCAGATGGACGAGAGCTTTGCGGAGAGCCTGATCGCAAGCAGTGTGCCGGCTGATGTGGCGCTGGAAGAAGCGCAGCGCATGAAGTCGGTTCTGCGCGGGCTGGAGAGATTGCCCAGGGGAGAGCGCCATGTTCTGCTGCTTTCCGCAATCGAGGAGTTGGGGACGCGAGAGATAGCGGAAGTTGTGGGACGAAGCGAGTCTGCTGTTCGAGCATTGCTGTTTCGCGCGCGAGCGCGACTACGCGAGCGGCTGGAAGGATAGGCGAAGGATGAACAGTTGTGAGCAGGCAATTGATAAAGTCCTGGCGGGTTTGCGAGACTGCGAAGCTCCTCCCGGATTTGAGCGCCGCATCCTGGAAGCGCTTGAGGATCGCGAATCGGCTAAGTCCGCATCGAGAGGTCGTGGTCGGAACCCGCTGGGTCTGCTGACTCCGGCAAGATGGGCTGCGACTCAGCCTTGGGCGTGGCGCGTTGTCTTGGCGGGCATCCTCGCCGTCTCCGTGGCGATCACCGCAATCCGCCCGTCTAGGCATGTCTCCACGCAATCGAAGGTGCACGCCGTTCCCGCAGGCTCGTTCTCCCAGGAGGTCCCGGGTGGAGTCGCCCAAAACGCAAACCTTCGGCCGAATAATCCCATAGCTCCAATCACGCACGTCGGGAACAAGAAGCCTGCGCGAAACGCCCGACTGATTGCCTCGACCGATTCAGTGAGTCTGCGCGAGATGCGCGCTGCCAGCCACCCGGCACCGCAAGCGCCTTTGACACAAGAGGAGAAGCTTCTGCTGCGTATTGTGCATGCAGGCGACCCGCAGCAGATGGCAATGCTGAATCCTGAGATTCGCGCCAGGCAGGAAGCGGAGAATGAGGCGGAGTTTCAAGAGTTTGTCGAACAATCCGACAAGGTAGATCGCAAATGAAACCGAGTCACTACGGGAAAAGGAGATGGGAGATGAAACTGGCAATCGGAATCCCGGGCGGAATTCTGGCAATTGCACTCACACTGAATTGCGGCGGCGCAAGAGTTTCGGCGCAGACGGAGTCGCCGACACAAAAGGTAACCGCCGCAAACGCCGAGGCGGCTTCGACGACCTATCGGCTTACCTACACGGTTACGGAGCTGGACGGCGCCAAGCATCTTGGAACGCAGCACTTTTCCATGACCGTCAATCCGGATGCGAAGGACTCGACGCTCAAGCTCGGCAGCAGGGTCCCTATCGCGACCGGGCTGTTCAAACCGGATAGCGCTTCGCCGCAAGCGAATGTCCAGTATCAGTATATGGATGTGGGGTTGAACATCTTTGCGCATGTACGCGAGTTTGCAACCGGCGTAGAGGTCTATTCGAAGTTGGAGCAGACCAGCGTGGCGGAGGAAGAATCGGGTGTGGGCAGAAGTGATCCCGTGATACGGCAGGCTGTTTTGCAAAACACGGCACTGCTGACTCTAGGCAAGCCGCTGATGCTGGGATCGCTGGATGTTCCGGGAAACACACGGCACCTGGATATCGAAGTCGTTCTGGAGGTCGTTCGATAAGTACGAGTCAAATGGCCCAACCGGCTGTAAGCAGGGACAATTCCTACGCGCCCGCAGGCGGCGCGGCCGTCGAGCCACGCACCACCAGGCTGGTGGAGACCAGAAACTCGCGCAGCATCTTCGGATTGCTCGGGTCCTCGGCCTGCTGACGAAGCGCCTCAAACGCGGCCCGCGCCAGATCGGCGCGGGACAAGCGGATGGTGGTCAGCGGCGGCAGCGTGAACTCGGCGAAGTCGATGTCGTCCAGGCCGATGACCGACAGGTCGTCGGGCACGCGCAGGCCTTCCATATACGCGGCGCGCAGCACGCCGATGGCGGTCATGTCGTTCGAGCACAAAATCGCCGTTGGCCGCGTTGCCAGCGCCTGCAACTTCTCAAATCCGGCCACACCGCCCTTGGGCATGTGGTCGCACTCGATCACCCACTTCTTCTGGACCGCCAGCCCGGCCTCTTCCATCACCGCGCGGAAGTCGTTTTCCCGCGTGATGGCCGAGTGCAGCTTGTGCGGGCCGGCCAGGAAGGCAATCTTGCGGTGCCCCAGACCCGCCAGGTGGTTCACGGCCGCACGGATGCCGGTCCTGTAGTCCAGCAGGATGGTGCTGACTTTGGGGTCATCCAGGCGAAACTCGGCAAGCACCAGGGGTACGTTGTGATTCGCCAGTTGGTCCAGGACCGGCTCCTCCTCGCCGAAGGTGAGCACGGCCACGCCCTCTACCTTGCGCTCCAGCATGCGGCGCACGCAGGTTGTCAGAATGGCGGGGTCACTGTTCGAGGAACTGACCAGGATCTCGTACCCGTGGGCTACCGCTATCTCTTCAAAGCTCTGGATCAGCTCCGGAAAGAATGGATTGGTAATGTTTTCGACAATGATGCCGAGAATGCGGCTGCGGCCCGAGACCAGGCTGCGCGCATGGGTGTTGGGAAAGTAATTCAAATGTTCGATGGCCTGCCAGACGCGCTTGGACAGCCGGTCGCTCACCGCCGGAGACCCGTTGATGGTTCTGGAGACGGTGGCGATGGAAACCTTGGCCAGGGCGGCTACGGTGCGAATATCGGGTGTCCTGGCGGCTGTCTTGCGCGTTTCTTTCCGAACCACGAGCCCATCCTCTTCAAAGCATGAAAATGATGTTATAGCATTCGAAAGGTTCCTGTAGAACTCCTCGAGCGGTATGCGGCAGATCGCGGTCCCTTGTTCACGCTTCGTCGCAACATGCCGGCATGGAGTGACCGCGGAAAGTCTGTGCTCCGCATGGCACGCGGGTAAGGTCCCGGCGCCGCGAACCTGACCTAATCCTTTTCAGCAATCAGCAGGCGCAGATCGCGCAGGTTATGGCCTGTAGGGCCGGTCACCACGGAGTCGCCGAGGGCGGTGAAGAGCGGACAGGCATTGAAGGCCGCCAGCGACGCCTTCAGGTGGAATCCGAAGGCGTGGGCGCGTGTCACGGTTGTAGGGTCGGCGATGGCCCCGGCCGCCTGGGTGTTTCCGTCGATGCCATCAGAGCCGGCGCTGAACACGGTCAGTCGTTGGCCCGCATACTTCTCCAGCTCCAAGGCGCAGGCCATCACAAACTGCTGGTTGCGGCCGCCGGCGCCGGGGGTGCGGTCGAGCGTTACCGTCACCTCGCCCACGGAGATGAGGCAGAGCCGGGGGTGGGTGGCGCGCAGGGCGTGGAATCGTTCCAGCAGGTAGCGGGCGGCGTCGGCATAGTCCCAGTCGTCGCAACTGTTGTCGACCACCGCGTGGTAACCGGCCTTCGCGGCCAGGGCGCGGGCGTTTTCCGCCAGGTCGTGGCTGGAGAGCAGAATCTCGAAGACCGAATCGCGAAAGGCCTCGTCCTCGCCGCTCATCGTGGCGGCTGAGGTCACGCGCCGCGTGAGGGCAGCATCGGGTTTGGGGATGCGAGGAAAGAAGGGCGGCCGCCAACCCTTGTTGCCGGGCGATTCAGGCAGGTCTTCGCGTTCAAAGAAGCGGCGAATCGAGAGCGGCAGCTTGGGATTCAGATCGTATTTGTGCAGCAGCTCGCGCACCTCGGCCACCGTCGAGTGATCCGGCGAAGTAGGGCCGGAGGAGAGCGCGTCCAGCGAGCGCAGGGGTACGTCTGGCAGCAGCAGGCTCACTTTGGCTGCCTCCGGCGCGGCCATGGCCAGCCGTCCGCCCTTCACCGCGGAAAAGTGCTTGCGCAGAGTATTGATCTCGTTGATCGGCGCACCCGAGGCCAGCAGCAACTCATGGAAGACGATGGTCTCCTCGAGCGTGGTCTGAGGGTCCAGGGGCAGGTCGAACATGGCCGAGCCGCCGCCGGAGATGAGAAAGAAGATCAGCGTGTCTTTCCTGGCCCTGCGCAGCATGGCCAGCGCGGCGCGCGCGGCGTCGAAGGAGTCTTCGTTGGGCAGCGGGTGTCCTCCCTCAAAGTAACGAAAGCGCCAGTTGCGGCTTTTGGGCAACTGGTTCGAGCAGCAGATGCCGCGCAGGCCTTTGCGGCGGGTCATGCGCTCCAGCAGGGTATCGAGCATGGGGCCGGCGGCCTTGCCCAGCGCAATCACGAAGATCCGCTTGTAGCAGGAAAGATCGATGGTCGCCGGGCCGCTGCCGTCAGGCAGAAGCCGGTGCATCCGGTGGCCCTCAAAGCGGATGCGCCTGTCAAAGGCCGATGCGATGTTGCAAGCGGCCACGGCGCCGGTGAAGATCTCCGTTGCTGCGGTGTGCAGAGTTTCCAGGGCGATATCGCTGACTGGGGTCATTGCAGTTGCTCCTTGAGCCAACCGGAGAGCGCTTGTTGCATGGGCTCCAGTTGACCCGCAAAGAAGTGATCGCCGCCGGGGAGAAGCAGCAGCCGTTTGGGGTCGGCGGCGGAGGCGGCCACCTGCAGCAACTGTGCAACAGGCGCGTACTGGTCGTGGTCTCCGCTGAGGAAAAGTTTGGGGATGATGCACTTTGCAAGGAAGGGATAAAGGTAATCGTGCCCATCCGCCCGGGTGGGCAGGCCGAGCGCGATGAGGGCGCGAACGTCTGGGTGAGTTTTGCCGTGGCCGCAACAGGCCCCTGCCAGGGCATTGAACGCCGTGGCCGCACCGAAGCTGAACCCGGCAACCACCAGCGGGCGCTTGTATTCGTTTACAAGCCAGTCCAGAGCGGTCAGCACATCGCCGGCTTCCGCCTCTCCGTCGTGCGTGCCCTGGCTCAGGCCCGTGCCGCGAAAGTTGAAACGCAAAACCGGCCAGCACAGCCCCCAGGCCGGATCGTTCAAAACCTTCATAGCGCTGTAGACCACCTTGTTGTGCAGGTTGCCGCCGCCCAGCGGATGCGGATGGCAGATCAGCGCCGCGAACGGCGCATCGGGCGCGCCTTCGTTCACACTCGCCTCCAGGCGACCGGCTGGGCCGGCCAGATCCACGCTGCGCAACAGGGCTGGCGCCGGAATCGTGCTGGTGCGGGCGGGTGCAATTGTCGCGCTCATTCCACTCTCCATTCTACGCCCTCCCGGGGATTTTTTCGCCTTCCGCATGGTTACGGTGGAGAGTTCCATGCATCCGCCTCGTTCGCGGGCTCGCAAGAGGCAAATCGTTTGACCTCTGGTGATGCGATCACCCCGCGAGGCGGGAACCACCTTCTGGAGTATTCTGGCAGCATCATGACCGATTGTCCGCCGGCTCATCCTCTTGACCCCATCCGCTTTACCCGCGCGTTGTGCGAAATCGAGTCCACAACCTACCACGAGGGCGCGGTGGGCGACTTCCTGGCCGATTTCCTCGCCGGCCGCGGCTGGGCAGTCGAAAAGACCCCCGTGGACCAACCGCCCGAGAGCGCCTCAGCCTGCCCGCGCTGGAACGTCTACGCCGGAGCGCCCGGCGAAACGCCCGATCTCGTGTTTTCCACTCACATGGACACCGTTCCCCCTTACATTCCCTTCAGCGAAGACGACGAGTTCATGTACGGTCGCGGCTCTTCCGACGCCAAGGGCATCATCGCCGCCCAGGTGGCCGCCGCTGAAGCCCTTCGAGCCGTGGGATGTCGGATTGGGGTTTTGTTTGTATCAGGCGAAGAGCGCGACTCGGCCGGGGCCATGGCCGCCAACCTCAATCCCAAAGGCAGCCGCTTCCTCATCAACGGCGAGCCAACTGACAACCGCCTCGCGCTGGCGTCCAAGGGCGCCTTGCGCGCGGCCTTCAAGTCCACCGGCAAGATGGCCCACTCGGCGTATCCCGAACTGGGCGAGAGCGCCGTCCACAAGCTGGTCGAAGCGCTGTCCAGGGTGCTTGCGCTGCCGTTGCCGTCGCTTGAAGACGTCGGTCCCAGCACGCTCAACATCGGTCAGATTCACGGCGGCCACGCCCCCAACGTCATCGCCGACAAGGCCGAAGCCCAGGTGCTGGTCCGCCTCGTGGGCGACTCGGCCCCGGTGCGCGCCGCACTGGTGGAAGCCGCTGCCGGTCTGGCCGAGGTGGAGTTCACCCTCGACGTTCCCTTCGTCCGGTTCCGCGCCGTCGAGGGCCTGCCCACCATGATCGCCAAGTTCACCACCGACATTCCGCAGCTCAGCAACTGGGGCGAACCGCTGCTGCTCGGTCCCGGCTCCATCCACGTAGCTCATACCCCCTTTGAGAAGCTGGCCAAGAAGGAGCTGCTCGAAGCGATCGAGTTATACATCCGGGTGGCGAAGCAACTGCTGGCATAACTGACAACGACTCATTGCCGGCTGGAATCGGCAGCCGCTATCATCGCCAAAGGAGAATCCATCATGAGCGCATCCATCTTAGACATTCCGGTCAAGAAGATCACCGGCGAGGACACATCGCTGGCCGAATTCATGGGCCGCGTTCTGCTGATCGTCAACGTGGCCTCAAAGTGCGGACTCACACCGCAGTATGAGGGCCTGGAAAAGCTCTACGAGCAATACAAGGGCCAGGGCCTGGTGATTGCCGGCTTTCCGGCCAATGACTTCAAGGCTCAGGAGCCGGGCTCGAACGAGGAGATTCTCACCTTCTGTACCACGAACTTCGGCGTAAAGTTTCCGCTGTTCGACAAGATCACGGTCGTCGGCGCGGAGAAGCATCCGCTCTATGCGGCCCTGATCGCCGCGCAACCCAAGGCCGTCAGCTTGTCCGAGGTTCCGTTCCGCGAAAAGCTGAAGGGCTACGGAATCGATGCCAACCCCGAACCGGAAGTGCTGTGGAACTTCGAGAAATTCCTCGTCAGCCGCTCCGGCGAAGTGGTCGAGCGGTTTGCGCCGGACACCCAGCCCGATGCGCCTGCATTGGTCGCGGCCATCGAGGCGGAACTGGCCGCGGGCTAGCTTCGGCTTGTAGCTTTCCGCGCAAGGACGTGTAGCTCGAAGTGTAAAAAGTGGTATAGGATTTTTGAGAACATGCTGGCAGTTCCGGGCATAACCCATGTATTCTCAGGCCATGTTCGAGGCACAACCGCCAACGCCGGCTGACGGCAACCTGCTTGCACAGGCAGCCTCCTCCTACCTGCGCTCGGCCCGGCATCAGCCGGTCCAGTGGCACGCGTGGGGCGAGGCGGCCTTTGCGCGCGCCCAGAGTGAAGACAAGCCCATCCTGCTGGACATTGGCGCCGTGTGGTGCCACTGGTGCCACGTCATGGACCGGGAGTCCTACGAGAACGCCGAGATTGCCGCGCTCATCAACAAGCACTTTGTGGCCGTGAAGGTAGATCGCGACGAACGGCCCGACGTGGATGCGCGCTACCAGGCCGCGGTCGCGGCCATCAGCGGTCAGGGCGGCTGGCCGTTGACGGCGATTCTTACTCCCGACGGCCGTCCCTACTTTGGCGGCACGTACTTTCCCCGCGAAGACCGCTATGGGCGGCCGGGCTTTGGGCGCGTGCTCCTAGCCATGGCCGAGGTCTGGCGCGAGCGGCGTGAAGAAGCGCTGGAGTCGGCTGGGAGCGTGATGGCCGCCATCGAGCACAATGAGGGCTTCTCCGGCCGTTGCGGCGAACTCTCGCTGGCCCTGGTGGACAAGATCGCCGGCTCGGCCCTCAGCCAGTTCGATCCCCGCAACGGCGGCTTCGGCTCGCAGCCCAAGTTTCCTCATCCGTCGGTGCTGGACCTGCTGCTGGAAGTGGCCATGAGCCGCGACAACGATCAGGCCCGCGACGCCTTTACGCTTACGCTCGAAAAGATGGCCCGCGGCGGCGTCTACGATCAGTTGGCCGGCGGCTTTCACCGCTACAGCGTGGACGAGCGCTGGGTGGTTCCGCACTTCGAGAAGATGCTCTACGACAACACCGAGCTGCTGCGCAACTACGTGCACGGCTTCCAGAGCTTTGTCCGCCAGGATTTTCTTCAGACGGCGCGGGAGATCGTCGAATGGCTGGACGCCACCATGACCGATCGTGAGCTGGGCGGCTTTTATGCCTCGCAGGACGCCGACATCGATCTCGACGACGACGGCGACTACTTTACCTGGACCCTGGATGAAGCGCGCGCCGTGCTCGATCCTGCCGAGCTGGCGTTCGCCTCCAGCTACTGGGACATCGGCGAGCTGGGCGACATGCACCACAACCCGGCAAAGAATGTCCTTTATGTGAAACAGACGCTGGAAGAAAAGGCCGCGGAAGGAAGCGATTCAGCCGAAGGAAGCGATTTGGAGGCCCTGCGCGCCCTCCGCGACTCGGCTCGCCGCAAGCTGTTTGCGGCTCGCGGACTGCGGCCCACACCGTTTATCGACCGTACGCTCTATACCGGATGGAACGCAATGGCCGCGACGGCCTACCTGGAGACGGCGCAGGTCCTGCGCCTGAATGGGGTGCAGGAATTTGCTCTGCGCACGCTCGACCGGCTTCTCAACGAGGCCTGGGATGGAGACCGGACGCTCAGCCACGTGATCGCCTATGG
Organism: Occallatibacter sp.; assembly: GCA_036404455.1. Taxonomy (GTDB): domain Bacteria; phylum Acidobacteriota; class Terriglobia; order Terriglobales; family Acidobacteriaceae; genus Telmatobacter. Next base: position 19,495 of record DASWZM010000397.1, read on the forward strand.
CGAGCCGCGGCCGTCGGACGAAGCTGCGCCGCCAGAGAAGGCGCCGGGCACGCTGGACGATTACGCCTTCACCGTGCACGCCTGCATCGACGCCTGGTTGGCCAGAGGAAACATAAATTTCTACCGCGTGGCCGTCAAGCTGGCCGACTCCATGGTCGACCTCTTTTACGACCGCACCGCGGGAGCGTTCTACGACATCGCCGCGGCCCAGGACGGGCACGTGCCGTTGGGGGTTCTTGGCGCAAGGCGCAAGCCCTTGCAGGACTCGCCCACCCCGGCCGGCAATCCCACCGCTGCCTCCGCCCTGCTGCGCCTTGAGGCGCTCAGCGGGCGCCGGGAATATCGCGAGATTGCCGAGGATACGCTCGCTTCCTTTACCGGCATCGTGGAGCACTTCGGCCTCTACGCCGGCAGCTATGGGCTGGCGCTGGAGCGGCTTCTCCTCGATCCCGTGCAAGTGATCGTCGTGGGTTCCGGCCCTGAGGCGTCTCGTCTTGAGGCCACGGCGGTTGCGCGCTTCGCTGTCAACAAGACCGTGATGCGAATCGCTCCCCGCCGCCTGGTTCCAGGAGCGCTCCCCGAGACGCTGGCCGAAGTGCTGCTTCATGTCCCGCCGCCGGAAGGAGCACAGGCCTGGGCGCTGGTGTGCCTCGGGCGCACCTGCCTGCCGCCGATCACCGACGCCGAGGCCCTACTTGAAGCGCTGGAACGCGGAGCCTAGAGCGGAAGCAGAGTAAACGTGTCCTTGCAGAGAGTCTTCCGGGTGGCTTTTCTTAAGGAAAGAGCCACTTGGCCGGGTTGCATTCGGGGTACATCTACTATAGTTCCGCAGCAGCTGGGCAGCAGACTGCCTTGTTAAAAGATTGTCGCGGCAGATCTGACTGTGCGGGGCCGCAATCGGCTCGTCTTCATCCCCGCAACTGACCCCAACGCCGGCCATGAGACCCCGCAACCGCAATGGACCTGCGCCCGTTCTTCGAGCCCCAACCTGTTAATCGCTGCGGAGTGGATTCCCGTCCCGCGGCTTGAGCGTAGTCGGGTCGTGTTCCGGTGCGGGCTCCGTGGCCGGCTGGCCGGGCCGCGGCGCGACCTGTTCGATAAACGTGCTGAAGACCCGGTTGGGGTCGCCGGGCAGCAGATGGTGCTCCTCGAGGGCCAGCCGGACCCGGCGGCGAAACTCCCGCACTGGTCCGTATTGCTTGGTTGCCAGGGTCTTGAAGACCACGGGAAAGATCATCTCCGAGCCCTTCACGGCATCCACGCCCAGAATCCGCGGATCGGCGACAAAAAGGTCACGGAATTCCTCGCTTTTGCGGATGTCCATGGCGATGCCCTTCAAAAGGCCCAGCACCGTGTCCGGGTTGGCCGAGAAGTCCACGCTTACATTGACCGTGGCCACCGAGAAGTCCACGCTCAGGTTGGCCACCGTGGTGATCTGCGAGTTGGGAATGACGTAGAGCGTGCCGTCCGCGTCGCGGATTGTTGTTTTGCGCAGCGTCATGGCCTCCACGGTGCCGGCCAGACCGGCCAGCCGCACCGTATTCCCCACGCTGAACTGGTCCTCGATCAGAATCAGGATTCCGTTGAGCACGTCCTTGACGATGTTCTGCGCCGCCAGGCCGAGGGCGAGTCCGGCCACCCCGGCCGAGGCCAGCAGGGGAGTTAGATTCACTCCCAGCGCGTCCAGAAACTGCAATGCGGCGATCAGTCCAATGACGGCCAATCCCGTGGTGCGGATCACCCCGGACAGCGTTTTCACCTGCGAGATCCGTTCCGGACTGGCCGCGTGCTGCTCGGCCACGCGTGTCATGTGGTAGGTGATCAATCGCAGTATCCGGCTGAGTACAAAGGCGATAGCCGCAATCACCACCAGATGCGGCAGCTTGGTGCGGATGAACTCCTGGGTGTCGACGACCCACTCGTCCAGCACTTTACCCAGAAACCGGCCTTCCCTAAACCAGCCATATCTTGCCGCCAACAAAATCAAAAAAGGATGCATCCAAAACTCCTCTTTCTAGACTAGACTGTGCGCAGGAAGGCCGAAAACCTGCTCCCCGCGGCTACCCTGGAAACCCAAAAGGAAGACTTGAATCTTAGCAGCAGTACCAAGGAGGGTCCCCATGCAGTTCCCGAAGAATTCAGATCGACCTTGCGAGCAAACCGGCGTCATGCCATCAAGGCAATCCGGGAGGCTGCATTGGGGGCGAATCGCAGTTTGCATTGTCGCATTGGCAGCTCTGACGGGCGCGGCTCAAAACACCCAGCAGATAACTCCGAGAGGCCCCGACCAGGCGCCTCCCGGTGAAATGTATCCTCCAATTCTGACTGATCCGCCGGACGCCAACGCTCAGATGCGGATGCACCAGGAGAATGCCAAGCAACAGAACTTCGCGGCGGCCAACCTCGAACGGAAGAAGCAAATCGCCGAGGACAGCGCAAAGCTGCTCAAGCTGGCCAACGACCTGAAGACCGAAGTGGACAAGACCACCAAGGACACGCTCTCCCTCAACGTGATTCGCAAGGCCGACGAAATTGAGCGCCTGGCCCACAGTGTGAAGGAGAAGATGAAGCTCTCCGTGGGAGGAAGCTGAGCTCGTTCCGGCAAGTCTCCGGAGGTTTCCATGCAATTGCGGCGGTGCCACAACCAAAACCGGGAACGGGGCGCGAGCGGACACGCAGGCCGGCCTTGGAGCTTCCCTCGGGCATGCGCGTGCGTCCTGCTCACCCTGTTGGCAGTCCAGGCAGACATGGCCCTGACCGGCCAGCAGCCGATGGCGCCGCCTCGTCCTAACAAGCCGTTCATCTCGCTTGACGCCAACCACGAGCCCGACGCCAACGACCTGATGGAGATGCGCGATCAGAAGTCCGGACAAAAGAAAGACGCTGCAGCCAACGCCGAGAGGATGAAGCAGATTGCCGACGACAGCGCAAACCTGCTCCAGCTGGCCACCGGCCTGAAGGCCGAATTGAACAAGACGGGAAAAGACACGCTCACGCTCGACGATATCCGCGGGATCGATGAGATTGAGCGTCTGGCCCATAACGTGAAAGAAAAGATGAAGCTCAGCATGGGGGCAAACTGAGCCAACATGCTCTCCGCGACTGCGGGTCTGCCGCCATGCTTCGTGAATGGGTGCTCGAAGGAGAATTGGAGGAATCGACGTACACCAGTAACACGGAGGAGGTTCCCCATGCGGGTGCGAAAGGACCTGAATCAAGAATGCCGGTTTGGTGCAGCAAGGCAAACCGAATATCTCTGGAGGGCTCGATGCGGGCGCGCCTGCGCCTGCGTGGCCCTGGCGGTGACCCTGACCGGGACTGCCCAGACCCCCCAGACCGCCTTGCAGCCGGGCGGAGCGCTGCGCAACGATAAAGCGGACGATCCTACCCCCCTCAACCAGGCGCCGGACGCCAATACCCAGATGCAGATGCGCGACCAGCAGGCCAAACAACAGAGCTACGCCGCGGCCAACGCCGAGCGGAAAAAGCAGATTGCCGACGACAGTGCAAAGCTGCTCAAGCTGGCCACCGACCTGAAGGCCGAGGTGGACAAGACCACCAAGGACACGCTCTCACTCAACGTCATTCGCAAGGCAGACGAGATCGAGCGCCTGGCCCACAGCGTGAAAGAAAAGATGAAACTCACCGCGGGAGCAAATTGAGAGGAGTTCCCGTTTCCCACCCACGAATTCAGTTTCCAGGATGAATGACGATGCATGAGCCAGCCTTCGAATTGTCGCACCGCCTGCCGGGCCGGCGGGTTTCCCAGGCTGGACGCCAGGCGCTGTGCCTCACGCTGTTGCTGGTACTCCCCGGGGGCGCGCAGAACGGGCCGGGATTGCAACCGCACGGTGGGCTTCCGCAACCCATCGGGCCGCCCATCGGCGGTGGGCTGCAGGACATCGGGAGCGGCGATCCCATCGAGGAGGAAAAGCGCCTTCGCGCGCTCAATGTCGAGCGGCAGAAGGATTTGGTCTCCGACACCGACAAGCTGCTCAAGCTGACCAACGAACTGAATACCGAGATTGCTCGTGCCAACCCCGACTCGCTTACTGCGGGCCAGGTTCGCAAACTCGCCGCAATCGAAAAGCTGGCGCACAGCGTGAAAGACAAAATGATTACCTCCGTGCGCGGCATTCCCGCGTACAACCAGCTGCCCCAGGGGCGAATGCGATAGCCTCCGGATTCGCCGTTTTTTGGGGTCAACGCCGTGTGTTGAACTAGCTGCTGTTCGAGAACGCTGCGGGTTGTTACAATCAGGGGTGGCTTCCTGAAAGAACTGCAATTTTGGAGAGAGACGGGAATGGAACTGGCAGTTTCCAGCGCTCGCGTGCCCGAGTCGGCTGCCGCCTCTGGTGGCCTGGACCCTCAGCAGATGGTTGAGATATACCGGCTGATGTATCTGTCCCGCCGCTTGGACGACCGCGAAATCCTGCTCAAGCGCCAGCAGAAGATATTCTTCCAGGTCTCCGGCGCCGGCCATGAGGCGCTGCAGGTGGGCGCCGCCCTGGCCCTCCGTTCCGGCTACGACTGGTTTTTTCCCTACTATCGCGACCGCGCACTGTGCCTGGCGCTGGGCGTCACGCCTCTTGACATGTTCTTGCAGGCGGTGGGCGCGGCCACCGATCCCGCCAGCGGCGGCCGCCAGATGCCGAACCACTGGAGCAGCCGTCCGCTGCACATCGTCAGCAGTTCCTCCTCCACCACCACGCAGCTTCTCCATGCGGTGGGCTGCGCTGAGGCCGGCCGGTATTTCAGCCGCCATCCCGAGGCCGCGGCCCGGGGCGAAGGCGACTACCGCGCCTTCCACGACGTGGAATTTCACGGCGATGAGGTGGCCTTCACTTCGTTGGGCGAGGGTTCCACCTCGGAAGGCGAGTTCTGGGAGGCGTTGAACACCGCCTCCAACAGGAAACTGCCGGTCATTTTCTGCGTGGAAGACAACGGCTACGCTATCAGCGTCCCGGTCGAGGTGAATACGCCGGGCGGGAACATCTCCCGGCTGGTGGCCAACTTTCCCAACTTCCACTTTGCCGAGGTGGACGGCACCGATCCCGAAGCCTGTCTGCGCGCCTTTCAGATCGCGGCGGCACACTGCCGCGCCGGGCTGGGGCCGGCCTTTGTGCACGGCCACTGCATGCGGCCTTACTCCCACTCGCTCTCTGACGATGACCGGCTTTACCGCTGTACGGCCGAACGCGAGGGCGACGCCATGCGCGATCCGCTGGCCCTGATGCAGATGCGCCTCCTGCGCGAGGGGATTCTGACTGCGGACGAGATCAATCTGCTGGAACAGTCCCTGGACCACGAAGCCGCCGAAGCCGCCGAGCGCGCACTTGAAGCGCCGCTGCCCAAAGTTGAAGGAATCACCGCGCTCGTGTACTCCGAGGACCTGGACCCCACCAGCCCGGCCTTTGCCGCCGAGCAGGCCCAGGCGCCCGGCGCACTGGGCGGAGGCAAGACCGGGGGCGAAAAGGGCAGCGGCCCGCGCACCATGGCCGACCTCATCAACGCCTGCCTCCACGACGAGATGCGCCGCGACCCCCGCATCGTTGTCTATGGCCAGGACGTGGCCGACGCCAGCCGCGAGGAGGCGCTCGCCGAGGTCAAGGGCAAGGGCGGCGTCTTCAAGCTCACCGCCGGCCTGCAAACTGAATTTGGTTCGGACCGCGTCTTCAATTCACCCCTGGCCGAGGCCAATATCGTGGGCCGCGCCGTCGGCTATGCCCTCCGCGGCATGAAGCCGGTGGTCGAAATCCAGTTCTTCGATTACATCTGGCCGGCCATGCACCAGATTCACAACGAGCTGGCGATCCTGCGCTGGCGCTCCTATGGCGCGTGGGCTTCTCCAGCCGTCATCCGCGCGCCAATCGGCGGCTATCTCACCGGCGGAGCCATCTACCACTCGCAATGCGGCGAGAGCATCTTTACCCACATTCCAGGGCTGCGCGTTGTCTTTCCCTCCAACGCCCTCGACGCCAACGGACTGCTCCGCACCGCCATCCGCTGCGACGATCCGGTCCTGTTTCTCGAGCACAAGCGGCTCTATCGCGAGACCTGGGGCCGCGCGCCCTATCCCGGCCCGGAGTTTGCCATTCCCTTCGGCAAGGCCAAAATCGTCCGTCCCGGAACCCATATCACTCTTGTGACTTACGGCGCCATTGTGCCCCGCGCCTTGCAGGCCGCCCAGACGGCGCAGCGCCTGCACGGCATCGATGTCGAGATTCTCGACCTGCGCACCCTCAATCCCTATGACTGGGAGGCCATCGCCACCTCCATCCGCAAGACCAGCCGGGTGATCGTGGCCCATGAGGACATGCTCAGCTGGGGCTACGGCGCTGAGATCGCGGCACGCATTGCCGATGAACTCTTCGAACACCTCGACGCCCCGGTCCGCCGCGTCGGTTCCATGGATACCTTTGTGGCCTACCAGCCGATACTCGAGGATGCGATCCTGCCGCAGCCGGAGACCATACTCAAAGCGATTCTGGACCTGAAGGCGTATTAGAGCGGATGAAAGCCTCCACCGCATGAGTTATAACTCGCTCCGCTGGTGCGGCAACGGCGGCAGCGCCGCCGAATCGCCGCACCCGGTTGCTGAATCGCCAGGGGCGCAGGCCAGGAGTTGTTCGCGCAGACCCTGGCAGCAGCCGGATACAATACGGAGATGAGGTTCTCGAGTCCATCCCCGCTGTTTGACTTGAGGTCAACCGCCCGCGAGGCGGGCCAACCGGCATGAAGAATCTCCCCCGCCTGCTGCGCTACGGGCTCCCCTACGGGCTGCATGTGCTGCCCGGCGTCCTGCTGCTGGCCATGGTGGGCCTGCTGGACAACTTCCGCGTCCTGCTCTTCCAACCCATCCTCGACAGGGTGCTGGACCCCAAAGCGCACGAAGGCCCCATCCTCGTCGGCTTGCACGACTCCCGCTACCAGCTCGATCTCCGCATGGTCGTTCCCCACTTCATGCACAACGCCTGGACAGTGGTGGCCTTTGCGCTGGTGGCGGCCACCATGATCAAGGGCATCTGCGATTACTTCGGCACCTACCTGGTCAACTACGCCGGCTTCGGCATGGTTACCGACCTGCGCAACAATCTGTACGAAGCCACTCTGCGCCGCTCCTCCAGCTTCTTTCACAAGCACCCCACAGGCACCATCCTCTCCACGCTCATCAACGACGTCGATCGCGTGCAGGTTGCGGTCAGTTCGGTCATCGGCGAGTTTCTGCAGCAGTTCTTCACCTTCCTGTTCGGGTTGGTGCTTGTGATCCGCCTGGGCGGTTATCTCAGTTGGGCGCTGCTGTTTTTTATCCCCGTAGTGGTCGTCTCCTCGCGCAGGATAGGCAGGGAAGTGCGTACCCGCACGCGGACCGGCCAGGACAAGCTTGCCGAAATCCAGAATATTCTTCATGAAACGGTTACCGGCAACCGCATCGTCAAGGCTTTCAACACCGAGCTGTGGGAGATTCTGCGCTTCAAGACCGCTGCTCGCCGCCTGTTTCGCGCCAACCTGCGCAGCGTGCGCGTTCAGTCCATCAGCTCCCCGCTGATGGACACCATCGGCGCCATCGCCATCGCCATGCTGCTGCTCATCGGGCGCAACGAGATTCAACATGGTCGCATGACCATCGGCCTTTTCGGCGCGTTCATCATCGTTCTCTTCAAGCTCTACGACCCGGTGCGCAAGTTCGCCTACTTCTATAACAGCTTCCAGCAGGCCATGGGCGCCTCGTCGTCCATCTTCGCCTTCTTCGACGCCAAGGACGACGTGAAAGAGCGGCCGCACGCGGTCAGCATGGGTCGCTTTCATAAATCCATTCGCTTTGACAATGTGGGCTTTTCCTACTCTACCGAAGAGGGTGAGCACCAGATTCTGCACAACGTCGATCTGGAGGTGCGGGCCGGCGAGGTGCTGGCGCTGGTTGGCCCAAGCGGAGCCGGCAAGACCACCCTCGTCAACCTGATTCCGCGCTTCTTCGACGTCACCTCGGGCTCCATTCTCATCGATGGGTACGACCTGCGCTATTTGACCCTTGCCTCGCTGCGCCGCCAGGTTGCCCAGGTCACGCAGGAGACCATCCTCTTCAACGACACCGTGCGCAACAATATCGCCTACGGCCGGCCTGACGTGAAAGCCGCCGTAGTGAAGCGGGCCGCGCAGAATGCCCTGGCGCACGACTTCATCCTGCAGATGCCGCAGGGCTACGACACGGTGATCGGCGAAAAGGGCTTCCGGCTCTCCGGCGGCGAGCGTCAGCGCCTGGCCATTGCCCGCGCCATCCTCAAGGATGCGCCGATTCTGATTCTCGACGAGGCTACCTCGGCCCTCGACGCCGAGAGCGAATCGCTGGTGCAGGCCGCGTTGGCCAACCTCATGCAGGGGCGCACGGTGATGGTCATTGCCCACCGCCTCTCCACCATTCGCCGCGCCAACCGCATCGCCGTGCTCGAAGACGGCCGCATTACCGCCATCGGCTCCCACGAGGAACTGCTGACTTCCTCACCTACCTATCAGCGGCTCTATCAACTGCAATTCATGGACGTACCAGAGCCGCAAGGTTCAGAACCTTTGGAAAAGAACCCGCCACAAATGGAGCTGGCGCTCACCAGCGGGCCTGAGGAGTAGCACGCAATGCCGATTTATTCGATGACCGGGTTTGCGCGCGTGCAGGTTCGCGTCCAGGATCGCGCCCAGGACCAGATCAGCTACACGCTCACCGTCAAGAGCGTCAACCACCGCTTTCTCGACGTGCAATTGCGCCTCCCGTCCGGACTCGACGCGCTGGAAACCGAGCTGCGCAAGGCGCTC
>DASWZM010000398.1:0-15652 GCA_036404455.1 Occallatibacter sp.
TGCGGCGATGGCTTCGACCAGCTCGGCGTCGGTGATGGGGCCGTGCTCGGCCTCGTGGGCGGCGATGCGGGCCCTGGTGTCTTTGATGTCCTCGCCGCCGAGGCCGAGGACCAGGTGGGCGATGGCCTGGCGGAGCAGGGCGTACTGGCCGGGGTTGCGCTCCTTGAGGGCGGCCAGCTTGGCAACGCCGGTTTTCTCCAGTTTGCCGGCTTTGGCAACGAAGCGGTCGCTCTTGGCGTGGAAGACGGGGCGCATGTAGGCTTCAGTGACGGCGGCGATGGAGCGCAGGACGCTCTTTTCGCCGCAGCCTGCGCAGGCGCCGTCGCCGGCCACCAGGGCGTCGTAGTTGGTGCGCACCATGAGCATGTTGCGCAGCGTGGCGGTCTTCGAGTCCGCCGGGTTGGCCGCGTTGAACAGGCCGAGGTACTTTTGCGAGGTGTCGGGGAGCAGGTCAAGGAAGCCGGTGCCGGTCTCGTGCTCGGCATTCACTTCCTCGGTTTCGGCGACCATCCTGAGGGCGTTGTGGTCGCCGCAGGCGGTGACGCAGGCGGCGCAGCCCTTGCACAGATCGCTGACAAAGATGGAGAAAATGCCGCCTGAGCCGGGGCTCTTGCGCTCCGGCGAGGAGAAGATGGCGTTCACCTTCTGGTAGGCCATGGGGACCTTGTCGATGATGGCAAAGAACTGGCGCTTGGATTCGGCGGAGAAACCGTCGACTGTGTCGGTGACTTCGCGCAGAATGGTTTGCATCGGCGTGCCGGTCTTCATCTCCGCCAACATGCGCTGGCGGGCGGCCTTCTCGATTTCGGGGAGCGCGCGGAGCATTTTGGTGCGCTCGGCGGGGTCGGCGATGTAGTAGGAGACGGCGGTGGTGAGCAGCGTGCTGAGGTCCTGCGAGGTATTGGGCAGTGCGGTGTCAGGGCAGACGGAGATGCAGTCCATGCACTGGGTGCAGTTCTCGGGGATGTAGAGCGGGGTCTCGCGGCGCGCGACGTATTTCGAAGCTGTGTCACCGGTGGCCGCGGCGATGACGCCCATGGCACTGAGCGGCGTGGCGGGCTGGTTATAGCCGTAGGTGGAGCGGAACTCGGCGTCGAAGGTGGCGACGCTGGCGATCGGCGTGCGCCTGGCCTGGCCGGCCGGCAGAGGTGTGGAACGGCAGCCGGTTCCGCAGGAGCCGCCGGCGGTGGCCAACTCGAGAATGGGCAACAGAGCCTGGCCGCGAAGGCTGGAGCGGTCGGCCGCGGCGAGCGCGCCGATCTTGATCTCCTTCACCTGGTCATAGCCCTGGAGCATGACTTCCATGTTGGACTGCACGACGGCATCGCCCAGCTTGCCGAACTTCTTGACGTATTGCTTGTGGACGACTTCGCGATATTGCTCCTGGGTGATTCCGAACTCATCGAGGAGGCTGCTGACGGCAAAGAACGCGCCGAGGAAGGCGTTGCCCTGCATGCGCAGTTGCAGATCGCCGCGGTCGGTGGCCTTTTTGGCGATGGCGAAGCCGGGCAGGGTGAAGACGCGAATGTTCTTGTCGATAATCTGTTTGCGGGCCCACTGGGGCAGCCGCTCCCAGGCCTGCTCGCCCTCCTCGTCGGACTCCCATACCAGAGAGCCGCCTTCGGCCATGCCGTCGAGCGGGTTGCAATGGGTGAAGGCCTTGGGGTCGCAACAGAGAACGACGGTGACATGGCGCAGGTCGCAGTTGACGCGAATGCGGTCCTTGGCCGCGACCATGAAGTAACTGGTGGGCGCGCCCTTCTTCTCGGAACCGTACTTGGGATTGGCGCTGACGTGGATGACTTCCTTGGGGTTGCCGAGGTCGTCGACCAGGCCGTCGCGCTCGTAAAGCAGGTCGTTAAGGTCGCCGATGATGGCGCCAAGGTTCTTGCCGGTGGTGATGGCGCCCCAGCCGCCAATGGAGTGGAAGCGCACGGCGACCGCGCCTTCGGGGAGCAGCGAAGGAGTTTCATCGCCGACGACCGAGTAGGGATGGTCGATGCCGAGGACGAAGAAGGAGACTCCATCGGAAGCGCGCTTGCCGTCCTGCCGGGCGCGGTTGGCGGTGGCGAACTCGTAAGCGCCGATAACGTGCTCGGGGCGGAAGTCGCGCGAGCCCAGGCCGTAGGTGCCGGAGTAGATGTGGGGCACTTCGTCCATGGCCACAGCGGGCAGGCCCTCCTGGGCCGGATGGCCTGCGGTTTGAATGGCCTTGGAGAGCGCGGTGCGGATGTCGCGGCCGAGGGGGTTGTCGCCGGCCAGGGCCTCGTCGGTGCGCTCCAAAATGATGACGTTCTTCTTGCCCTTGAGCGCGGCCACGATGGCGGCTTCGGGGAAGGGGCGAATCACATTGATATGAATGGAGCCGACGGTCACGCCGCGGGTCTGGCGCAGGTAATCGACGGCAGCCTCGATGTTTTCGGCGGCCGAGCCCAGAGAGACGAAGACGGTGTCGGCGTCGTGGGTCTTGTACTCGGAGATGAGGCCGTAGTGGCGGCCGGTCAGCTCGCCGAAGTCCTTATACGCGTCTTCAAGGAATTGCAGAATGGGTTCGGCGAAGTTGTTGCGCCGGGCCACGACGCCCTGCATGTAGTGTTCCTGGTTCTGCACGGGGCCGAGCAGGATGGGATTGGCCAGATCCAACATCTTGGGGACGCGGCGGCGAGTGGGCCCGAAGAGCACGCGCTGGCTTTCGGTGGGGCAATCGATGATGTCTTCCGGCGAGCCGAGGTACTCGCGAATCAGCTCCGACTCGTGCTTGTAGAAGGTGCGCTCGAGGTGGGTGGTGAGAAACCCGTCCATGATGTTCATGCCCGGGGTGAGCGAAAGCTCGGTCACGCGGCGCAGGATGAGCGCCTGGTCGGCGGCCTGCTGCGCGTCCTTGCCGAAAAGCATGATCCAGCCCGTGTCGAGGGCGCCATAGATGTCGTCGTGGCCGCAGTGCACATTGAGGGCATGCTTGGTGAGGGCGCGGGCTCCGACTTCGATCACCATGGTGGAGGCCTTGCCGGGCGCATGGTAGTACTGCTCGACGCCGTAGACCACGCCCTGGCCGGAGGTGAAGTTGACCACCCGCTTGCCGCAGACCGAGTGGGCGATGGCGCCGCCCTGGGCTGCGTGCTCGCCTTCGGCCTCAATGGCGATGGTGTTGTGCCCAAAGACGTTCAGGTTCCCTTCGGCATAGGCCTGCTGGAAGAGCTCGCCGCCCTCGGTGGAAGGCGTGATGGGATAAAACACGCCGGCGTCGGCGACGCGCGTCTCGGTGTGGTAGGAGACGAGCTGGTTTCCGTTTGCAGTAACACGAATGCCTGGATAACGCGCAGCAACGGTCATAAATCCCTCTCAGTAAGCCTGGTTCCTGTTTCGAAGTCCACGACCTGCGCGATCGCTCGGATTCAAGGGGAGGCTCTCCCTCAAAAACCGCGCCGCGGGTCGTTTCGTTTGGCTAATCTGGCAGCGCGCCAGAGCGGCCCAAATTCCATGTCCTTGCAAGTTTCAAGGCCGGGATGGAGAGGAGGACACCCAAGGGGAGGGTTGGTCCTCAGAAAGCGGCCTATACATCAGTATGCGCCCGTTGGATGGAGACTTTGTCCCACAGGGTGGGATGGGAAGACAGATGTCCCTGATCGTGGTGTTGCGGCGGCTCAGAAATGGTCCAGAAACTCCGCGCGGGAAACCGATCGCGAGCCCTTAGACGCCTAGGAGATTGACGCGGACGATCCCTTAGACCCGATCAGCCCTCAACGGCTGATGTGGAATAGGTGTTCAAGGACATCATCAAAAAACATCTGGACTGTGTCACTTATATTCTTCTTATTCAAATCGATCTCCCGGTTGGTATCACGATTGAGCGCCCTTACGCCGAGGGCCCCGTCATCGTGGAAGTAAATCGCACGGAGACGGACAATTTCGCGGAGGGTCGATTCCGCAATACGGACATATCCGGCCTCGCCCGGATGAGACTTGTCTAGGTAGTTGAGTTCCAATGGAATAAACTTGACTCCGGGAAAAGTTTGAAAGCTCCGATAATACCGAAACATGAAGCGCTCTTCTCTTCCGATCTGCCTCGGGCTGGGGCGAAATGTGATTGAGAACGCATTCGCGCGCTCAATGAATCCCTTCTCCAATAGTCGCTGATACTTTTCGAAATCGATCTCAGTCTTGTAGTCGTAAAAGTCAATTTCGAGCTGGTCGATCCTGTCATTCAGCAATTCAGATGCGTTTTGATATTCAAGGAAGACCTGCTTAGTCCGGCTGAGCCACAATTCGTGTTCTCGCTGCTCCCGTTTTTGGAGAGCTTCGCGTTCTCGGATTCCCCACTTTTCCGCCCAAAGCTCCGTCCTCTTCGTTTCCGCCCTAATCCGCGTCAATTCTGCAAACAGCTCGCCGCTGCTGTTCTTAACCTGACGAACAAGAGGATCAAAGATGCCTACATCGGCGAACGAAAGTGCATCGTAGTACGCTGGACGATTGTCACGGCTCAGGTTGCTGATCGGGAAGCCGGTGCGCATCAGAAGCAAGTTCATCAGTAGCCGAGAGACTCGCCCATTTCCATCTTTGAACGGGTGAATGGCCGCCAATTCATGATGGGCAAGAGAGGCGAGAACAACGGGGTTTTTCCCGCTATTGCTGTTTATCCACCGGACCAATTCGCCCATGCGGCTAGGGACCTCGAGAGGCTCCGGGGGGCGATGCTCGGAGCCGGAGATAATTACGCCGACCTTTCGATATTCGCCGGGCGACAGTTCCGGCGAGTCCCCAACAACCAGCTCGTGAAGATGGCGGACGTCGGTCTCCCGAATGGGGATGTTTTCGTCCGAAAGCTCCCTCAAGTAGTCAAAGGCTTGGCCCAAATTCCGCGCTTCGATGCTGTCACGAAGCGGCTTTCCACTGATATCCATGCCGTCGCGCAGGACAAGCAACGTTTCCTGCAGCGTTAGCCGGTTCCCCTCGATCCCAGCACTGTTGTAAACATGCAGCGCCCTGAAGTGCTCTTCTAGCTTCGCGAGTGATACACGATCCAAGGGGCCTTCCTCGCGGAAGGCCTCCACCTCCTTGCGGTAGGCGTCGACGTCAAGCTGGGTCTCAGGAGTGAGGCCAATTTCCTCGAATTCGATCATTCGACCTGCTTTCCTGGTTGCCGCATCGGCGTGGCCCAACTGGAAACCGTTGATCCATTGGAGCCCTAAAATGGATCAGACCTATGATACGGCGGGTGGCCCACCCCTTGCCCGGCCACAACTGGGGGTGCCCCATCCTTGCGCTTTTTTCTGGCGCAAGGGTGGGATGCACAACAGCTCGAACGACCTTTTTCGTTCCTCCCCGCGCCGCTCGCCGGCGATCAATACGGTGGAATCGAGGATCAGTCCCATGCCGACGTGTCGCGGGGCTTGCGGTTTCCGATGATCTCCTTAAGATCGGCGGCGAACCCGGCATCCATCTCCGGCTCGCAGCCCGTCTCCCTGGCGTGGGCCTCGGCGAGCGCGATGGACTCCGACAGCAGGCGTCCGCTCGGCTCAGCCGCCTTGCGCAGCACGATGGGGGGCGCGGATTCCTTTTCGATGACGATCTCCACGCCCAGGTGGGCGCGAGCCAGCAGACCGGGAAAGTCGCGGATCGCTTCGTCTTCCGAGATATGGATCGTTGCCATACCCATGATGATACCTCGATTCTCAACCGCACGGACGAAGACCTGTCCATCGGGCACCGGTCGCGCGATGGCCGCCCTCCGCTCTTGCTGGTTTAAGGATGGTGACCCACCGGTTGTATAGTGGCAGCCATGGAAAAAAGTCAATTGCGGTCGCAGGCGTGGTTTGGCGGCAAGGACAAGGACGGATTCATCCACCGTAGCTGGATGCGCAACCAGGGGTTTCCCGGCGATGTGTTCGACGGGCGGCCGGTTATCGGCATCTGCAACACGTGGAGTGAGCTGACCCCCTGCAACGCGCACTTCAGGGAGCTGGCGCAGCGGGTTAAGAACGGCGTGTGGGAGGCGGGCGGGTTTCCGCTGGAGTTTCCCGTAATGTCGATGGGCGAGACCAACATGCGGCCCACGGCGATGATGTTCCGCAACCTGGCCAGCATGGACGTGGAGGAGTCGATCAGGGCCAACCCCATCGACGCGGTGGTGCTGCTGTGCGGCTGCGACAAGACCACGCCTTCGCTGGTCATGGGCGCGGCCAGTTGCGATGTGCCCGCCATCGTGCTCTCCGGCGGCCCGATGCTGAACGGGCGCTATCGCGGCGAGGCCATTGGATCGGGCACGGTGGTCTGGCGGTTCACCGAGGCGGTAAAGGCCGGCAGGATGACGGAGCAGGAGTTCCTGGACGCGGAAAGCTGCATGAGCCGCTCGGCCGGCCACTGCATGACCATGGGCACGGCTTCGACGATGGCCTGCATGGTGGAGTCGCTGGGGCTTTCGCTCCCCGGGAATGCGGCCATTCCCGCCGTGGACTCGCGCCGCAAAGTGCTGGCGCAGGAGACGGGCCGGCGCATTGTGGCCATGGTCCACGAGGACCTGCGCATCTCGAAGATTCTCAAGCGCGAGGCATTTCTCAACGCGATTCGCACCAATGCGGCCATCGGCGGTTCGACCAATGCGGTGATTCACCTCATCGCGTTTGCCGGGCGGGTGGGGGTTCCGCTCACCCTCGACGACTGGGACCGCTATGGCCGCGACGTGCGCACCATTCTGGACCTGCAGCCGTCCGGGCGCTTCCTGATGGAGGATTTCTACTACGCCGGCGGGCTGCCGGCGGTCCTGAGCAAGCTGGCCAAGCATGGGCAACTGGACGGCGACGCGTTGACCGTGAACGGGCGGACGATCGGGGAGAACGTCAAGGACGCGCCCATCTGGAATGCCGAGGTGATCCGCGACTATCAAAACCCATTGGTGGAGAGTGGCGGCGTGGCCGTGCTGCGCGGCAACCTTTGTCCCGACGGCGCGGTGCTGAAGCCCTCGGCCGCTTCGCCGCACCTGATGAAGCATCGCGGCCAGGCGGTGGTGTTCGAAAGCATAGAGCAATACAAGGAGCGCATTGACTCGCCCGGCCTGGCCATCGACGAGACGAGCGTGATGGTGCTCAAGTACTGCGGGCCGAAGGGCTATCCCGGCATGGCCGAGGTGGGCAACATGGGCCTGCCGGCCAGGCTGCTGGAGCGCGGCATTACCGATATGGTGCGCATCTCCGACGCGCGCATGAGCGGCACGGCCTACGGAACCGTGGTGCTGCACGTGAGCCCCGAGGCCGCGCTGGGAGGTCCGCTGGCGCTGGTGCGCGACGGCGACTGGATCGAGCTGGACGTGGAAGCCCGGCGGCTGCACCTGGAAGTGGACGAGGCCGAGCTGGATCGCCGCCGCGCGCAATGGGTGGCGCCCGAACCGGCCTTCAAGAGCGGCTACCAGGCGCTCTACGTGAAGCACGTGCTGCAGGCCGACCGGGGCGCGGACTTCGACTTCCTGCTTGGCTGCCGGGGACATGCGGTGCCAAGGGAGTCGCATTGAAGTATTTTCTCAATTGTCATGGGACGTGCTTTCCCATCCTAGCCGCAAAAACAAAGACGCGGCGAGGGTGGGGCACCCCTTGGCCTTGCGCTAACCATGAAAATGCTCTGAGGAGCATTGCCGCGGCAGCGGTCAGGAGCGGAAAGAAATGCCGGACGGCAATCGAAGCTTTGCACTTTATCCCAGCCTTGAGGGTCGCGCGGTGCTGGTGACCGGCGGGGCTACCGGCATTGGCGAGTCGATTGTGAATCATTTCGCCCGGCAAGGCTCCCGCGTCGCCTTCTTCGACATTCAGGACGAGCCCGCGCAGCGCCTGGTGGAGAGTCTCGCGGCGGAAGGCTGCCCTGTGCCGCATTACCTGCATTGCGACCTGACCGATGTAGGCGCACTCAAGAGCAGCGTGGAGGAAGTTCTGGCGGCATGGGGCACGGTCGACGTGCTGGTGAACAACGCGGCCAACGACCAGCGCCACAACATCTCCGAAGTGACGCCGGAGTATTGGGACCAGTCGTTGGCCATCAACCTGCGCCCGCAGTTTTTCATGATTCAGGCGGTGCTGCCGGCGATGCGCAGGGCCGGCCGCGGGTCCATTATCAACATGTCCTCGATTTCGTGGATGATTCCCTCGACCGGCGCGGCGCTTTACGTCACGGCCAAGGCAGCCATTGTCGGGCTGACGCGCACGCTGGCGCACGAGTTGGCTGCGGACGGCATTCGCGTCAACGCCGTGCTGCCCGGCGCCATCGTCACCGAGCGGCAGAAGCGGCTGTGGTACACGCCGGAATACAAGGCGGAAATCATGGCCAGCCAGGCGATCAAGCGCGACATTCTTCCTGACGATGTGGCGCGGTTGGTGCTTTTTCTGGCCGCGGACGACTCCAGCGCGATTACCAACCAGAGCTATGTTGTGGACGGCGGGTGGGTGTAGGGCGCGTCGAATCGACTGCGTCGCCGGCCAAAGGCATTGCTTGCCACAGAAGGAGAACGAGGATGCGGACGTTGAGCGGAACAGGCCTGTTTGCGATTGTCTTCATGGTTTCTGCATTCTTGCTTGCGGGTGGTCCAGAGGGCGCACAGGCACAGGCAGCGGATGCGAGCCGGGCAGGCTTGCCCGCCGAGAAGTCCAGATTGGCAAGCAGTGAAGCGGACGCCGGGCCGGAGTCCGCGAATTACAAACAGGTGCAGCAACGGCTGGCGCGGGGATGGAACACGTGGGACGTGCATAGCGTGACTACGCAGGTGCTGCTGCCGGAGGGGCTGGCGATTCATGTGGGGATGAAGCACAACACCACGCTGAATGGCGACGCATTTCTGGGAGATACGCTGATTGGGAGGCAGGACAAGGGTGCGGAAGTAGTGACGCCGGGGCCGCATGCTTGGGACGGGAGTTATACCGATCTGGCCGTCGAGTGGAAGGGGCATAAATGGCGCGTCGAGAGCGCGCATGACGGTGATGATCTTGTACTGCTGGTGACGCCTCTAGAGGGGAAGGCAACTTCGGCATTGCCGCCTACGGTGGTGTTCTCAATAGACACTCTGTGGAACCAATACGGCTGGATCTATAATCGCGGATACTCGATCGTTGCGGTTCACGGAAAAGATGATCTTCAAAGAGTTACATGTACCTGCAACGTCAAGGACTACGAACATACGCTAGTCAGCATTTCCTCAGGAGCTCTGTATTTCGCCGCCGATTTGGCTGGACCGGTGGGCGTGAGCACGGCAAGATGGACAGCGGATGGGAACATCGCGGAGCCGCGGACGGTTGAGCAGATTCGAAGCGTACTCGACCGCCAGCGGAAGGCCTACGAGAAGTCGATTGCGGATGCGGGCGAGAACGGCCCAATCCTCGATGCCATTGAAACAACCCTCGGCTGGGACACGATCTACGAACCGGAAAAGATGCGCGTGATTTCGCCCGTGAGCCGCGCGTGGAGCGTAGGCTGGGGCGGATACGTTCTCTTCGATTGGGATACGTTTTTTGCGGCGACGATGGCGGGGATAGGAGACAAGGATCTGGCCTACGCCAATTCGATTGAGATTCTGCGTGAGTCCACGGCGCAGGGCTTTGTGCCGAATTATGCGCGCGCGGGTGGGTGGAAGAGCTCCGACCGCTCGGAGCCCCCGGTGGGAGCTATCACGGTGCTGGGACTTTACAAGCAGTTTCACGACCGATGGTTTCTTGAAGACACGTACGCGCCACTGCTCAGTTGGAACCGCTGGTGGGCTGCGCATCGCGACATTCAGGGGTACTTGGCGTGGGGCAGCGACGGCGAGAATCAGCCCGCAGACCTGGACGACAGCGAACGGGGAACCCGCGCGGGAGCGATTCTGGAGTCCGGTTTGGATAACAGCCCGATGTATGACGATACGGCGTATAACGCGCAATCGCACGTGCTGGAGTTTGCCGATGTGGGCCTGATGAGCATGTATATCGCGGACTGCGACGCGCTGGCCGAGATTGCGGATGCTCTGGAGAAGCCGGTGGAGGCCAAGGAACTGCGCGACCGCGGCGCGCGCTACCGGGCAAAGCTCGAGACGCTGTGGGATGAGCGCGCGGGCATCTTTCTGAACAAGGACCTGCACAGCGGGAAATCCAGCCTGCGGCTTTCTCCCACCAACTTCTATCCCATGCTGGCCCACGCGGCCACTCCGGACCAGGCAAGAACAATGCTGGAAAAGCACCTGCTCAACTCGAAAGAATTCTGGGGCGAGTGGGTTATTCCTTCGATTGCACGCGACGATCCGGCTTTTGCCGGCCAAAACTACTGGCGGGGCAGAATCTGGGGGCCAATGAACTATCTTGTCTATCTCGGACTTAGTAACTACGGCGACGCGGAGGTTCGCAAGGTGTTTGCGCGGAAGTCCTATAGCCTGTTTCTGAAGGAGTGGAGCGAAAAGGGTCACGTGCATGAGAATTACAACGCCATTTCAGGCACGGGAGACGATGTCTCCAGCAGCGATCGTTTTTACCATTGGGGGGCGTTGCTTGGATACGTTGAGTACCTGGAACAGAGCCGGGAAAGACAGTCTGTCCAACTCAACAAGTGACTTGGAGAATCTCCGGACAAGTCCTTCCGGTGAAGACTGCTCTCCCTCGGGTGCTAAAGACCAGGCTTTCTACCTTCGCTAGAGGCGCGGCGCCCCGACCCTGAACGGTGCCCCGGTACCCGGCCGTGCCCTTTCAAAGCAATGAGTTTTCCCCCAGCCTGTGAAGCCGGGCCCATTGAAAGCAGAGGACTCTCTACCGAAGCGAGATTTTCGACAAGTTCGCGTGTTTTGGTACTCTAGCGGATAGGAGCCTGCGCCATGGACATTACTTCCCCGTTCTTCGTCGTTCCCGTCATAATTTTTGTCTTCGTGACGGCGCTTCTGTTTGCCACCAGTACCAAGGAAGACGGACCCTCGACGCACTGATCCCGGCTTCATTCCGGAGGTTCAAATCCGGCCTGAGGCTCATGTCCTTCAAGGGTGCGGCTTTGGTCTTCGTCTGCTATTGTCCTTCCCCTTCGCCCGTTGCCTTTTCCGGAACCGTTCGAAGCAATCGCGTTCAAGCGATCATTGCTCACGCAGGCGCACCAGCACGACGGCCTGGCGGGGGAGGGTCAGATCGATGGCTGCCTTGCCCTCATCGAGAGCAATCGGGTGGTCCGGCTCCGTCTGTTCCAGAGCGCCCGCCTTTTGCAGTTGTTCGGCCTGCTCCGCTGTGGGGTGCGCGGGGCTGCCCATCTGCTGCCAGGCCCGATAGGCGTTGCTGTGCGTGGCGTCCACGCGGAATTCGGCGGCGACCACCGTTCTGCCGCGCAGGCCGTCCACGGTGAGATGGACCTGGGCTGCCGGGGCGGGGACGTCGGCATCGTGGTAGTTCCACAGCAGCACATCCACTTCATGGCCGTTGCGCGTGGCCACGGCATTTACGTCGGGAGCGGCGGCGACGCTGTGCTCCACAACGTCTGCCAGCGGCAGGGCTCCGCCGCTATCGGTCGCCAGCCAGACCGGGCCAGACTCGGCTTCGCCAGGCCGGGCTTCGCGGGGCTGGACTTCACGGCGCAGCACTTCGCCAGGATGGGCCGCGGTTGACCGCCCGCCGCCCAACATGCCGAATAGGCGAAAGACATTCAGCACCGGCTTGTCGATGCCGTTGGTGGCCAGTTCGCGGAATCCGGCGAAGGCGGGCTGATCCTCAAACTCGAAGGCCCAGGTGACCGCGCCTTCCACGGTTAAGCCGTACTTGCGGGCCAGTTCGTAAGTGCGCATGGTGGCCTCGGCCACGCTCACGCCGTAGAGTGGGCCGTTGCGGTAGCCGTTCTGGCTGCCCTGGCAGGCGGCGCAACCCTCGGGGTCGCTCTCGCCGAGGATGATGGGCGTGTGCTTCCACTCCGGATAGCCGGCGACGACCTGCATTCCGCGTTCGACGGCCCGCAACTGGGTCCCGACGCTCATGACCACATGGCCTTCTATGAACTTCGGGTTGCCCTTGGGGTGGTAGCTTATGAAGTCGAGCGGCGCGCCTGTGCCCCCGGTTGCGGCGTTCGCGCCGTGGGCGCAGTGCTCCAGAAACTGGCGCAGAAACACCGCGGAGCGGTCGCTGACGCCGGTGGCTTCGGGGCCTCCGATGCGAGCCTGGGGCAGAACCTGGCGAATGGCGGCCGCGGTCAGATCGTAGAGGCGGTCATACTCGGCCGGAGTGCCGTGCCAGTAGCCGATATCGGGCTCGTTCCACACCTCCCACAGCCAGGTTGCGGTCTGGCTGCCGTAGCGGCCGCGCAGGTGGGTCGCGTAGGCCGCGATCAGCTTGGACCAGCGGGCCTCGTCTTTGGGCGGATATGTCCAGCCTGTGAAGATGTCCCCCTTGGGAAAGCTGTGGCGATATGGCTCCGGGTGGGTGGAGAGCGCCTGGGGCATGAAGCCGATCTCGACCAGAGGACGGACATGCGCCTCAACCAGCGCGTCGAAGATGCGGTCGGTAAGGGTGAAGTCGTAGACCGGCGTTCCATCCGGCCGCTCGGTGTAGACGTTGGTCGAGCCCCACTTCAGCGAGCCCTCGCCGTTGCCGGTGGTGAGCAGATTGTGGGGGCGAAAGTAGACCGGGACCGGGCTGAGCGCGGCCAGTTCGCCCAACAGCTTTTTCCCGTTGGGGGCGTAGAGGTAGTTCGGCTCATCCGCGCCGAAGAAGTTCCAGATGGGGGTGTAGGGGCCGGTGGGCTGGGCCGCATGAACCTGAATGGAGACAGGCGCCGCGGCCGGACCCGGGGTTTGTGCGAAAAGTGCACCCATGGCGGGAAGAGCGGCAGCCAGCAGAGCGATACGAGCCGCGGTGAAGCTCTTTTTCATGTGTTCCACGATAACGGAACTTGCAGATTGTCTCAAAAGCAGGTTGTCTCAAAAAAGGTAGGGCCGCTTCTCGGGAAGAGAGCGGCCCTGGTTTGAAAGGGACGGGATTCCGGTTTACTTGGGTGTCGTAGTCTCGTCCCTTCTTTTCTATTCGGGTTTCTTCTCCTTATCCGTCTTGGGTTTCGGTTTCCCGGCCGCAGGCGGAGCAGGTTTCCCAGCTGCCGGAGCGGCTGGCTTGGCCGCAGGCGGCGGAGCCGGCTTGGCGGCCGGCACTGCCGCAGGCTTTGGCGCAGCCTTGACCGCAGGCGTCGGCGCAGCCTTGACTGCGGGCGTCGGCGCGGTCTTTACCGCAGGCGTTGGCTCAGTCTTGGCCGGAGGCGTAATTGCAGTCTTGGCCGCAGGCGTTGGCGCAGTCTTGGCCGCAGGCGTTGGCGCAGACTTAGCCGGGGGCGTGGCCTCAGGCTTGGCCGCAGGCGTAATTGCAGGTTTGGCCGGGGGTGTGGCCTCAGGCTTGGCCGGTGGCGTAACTGCAGACTTAGCCGGAGGCGTAACTGCAGGCTTGGCCGGAGGCGTAACTGCGGGCTTGGCCGGGGGCGTGGCCTCAGGCTTGGCGACCGTCGCGGTCTTGGTTGTCGCCGTCTTGGCCGCCGCTACGGTTTCTGGCGGCGCCTGAGCCTTGGCCAGTTCAGTGACCGGCCTGGGCGGCGGAGGCTTGAAGCCCGCCGGCGGTGCATGAGTTTCCGCGGCCAGCGGCTTGGCCACGGCCAGGTTCGTCGGATGCCCGCCGTTGTTCTTGGCAAGGTTGCTCTTCTCGGCTGCGGCCGCAGTCACATGCTGTTTCTGGAACGTCGTCGGCGCCGTGTGCTGCTCGTGCGCGGCGATCTGCTCCTCGGGCGCGGGCTGGTGCTGCACGCCGCTGGGTCCGCCGTTGTAGGAGACGTTGGTGGTGTTGATGATCGTCGTCTGTTCGACGATCGTCCTGTTGACGTAGACGTGGGTCACCACATCGGCGTTCACGCGGACAACCGCGGTGTTGTAGGCGAAGACGCCGCCATTCCACGCGCCGCCGGCAAAGCCTATACCCATGTAGCCGCCGCCGTAGTTCACGCCGCCGTAGAAACCGATGTGCGGTCCCCAGTAGCCCCCATGGAAGGAATACCGGCCGCCGACCCAGCCCCAGTAGCCGGGGGTCCAGAGCGCACCGGTGTACGGCGCCGGCACCCACGCGCCGGGAACCCAGTAGTAACCCAGGAGACCCCAATGCCAGTAGCCAGGCGTCCAGATCAGGTTGGGTTCAGGGCAAGGCGGCTGTTCGTAGACCGGTAACGCCGGCGGAGCAACATCGGCCGTGATGACTTCTTCTTCGACAACAGCAGCGGGAGCGGGAGGCGGAGGCGTCTCAA
Source organism: Occallatibacter sp. (assembly GCA_036404455.1). Taxonomy (GTDB): domain Bacteria; phylum Acidobacteriota; class Terriglobia; order Terriglobales; family Acidobacteriaceae; genus Telmatobacter. Next base: position 14,242 of record DASWZM010000398.1, read on the forward strand.
CGGGCAACCACCTTTCGCCGTCCCATACAAAGGTTCCAGTTCTAGTCGTGCCCACTGGTATTTGAGCACTTGCCTGTTGTTGAGCGGCGGCTGCGAAGACAGCTAGTGCCAGCAGAAACCAGCGCGCAGAGCGCATGAATGTCATAAGAAATACCTCCTGATCTTTTGGAGCCCACCGAATCAACTTCAACCCACCCGTTCACGGGGTGAGGCGGGGCTTGGTGAAATTTCCACAGGTTAGATCGACTCTAACCAGAATTCGCGTGAAATCAACCCGCATTTTGGGGATTGTTGGAAACCCTCCACGGGAAATCAGCCACCGGTTCCGGCAATGCTCAAAAGAACGCATGGGTGGGTGGCGGCCAACACTTCCCTTTGCAGATATTCGCTTCGGAATTCGATCGGGCCCAGCTAAGGGCTGCGCCGGAGAAGGGCGGACGGGGCACTCTGCGCGCGTGAAGGCGCGGAGGGGATTGCGATGGGGTCGGCGACGGTGGTCGCCGGCAACAGTTTTCGGCCAGAAGCAAGAGCAAGCAAACGCATAGGCAGGTTCCTTTCGGAGGTGCTGATCTCCGAAACCAGGCAAGACAGCGGTACATGAAATCCGAAAAGCCAGTTGTCCTGGGCTGTTCGGTAAGGGATTTGCGCTTGACGCAATCTACGGCAGCCTCGTGCATGCGAGGAGCTTTACTGTGGATAGTAACCCGGTTTGGCCAGGAAAGTGGCAAAAGATGTGGTCCGGGGAGGGGTGATTCCCGGAACCTTTGAACAATTGCCGGCGTATAACAGGGCAAGGGGGCAATTGCCATGGTGCTGAAGGGTATGTGGAAGGCGACAAGTTTGCTGGCAGGCCTGGCGTTGGTGGCCGGGATTGCCGGATGCAGGGTGCACGTGGACAAGGGCGCCAACGGGGAAGACAAGAACGTCCAGGTGGATACTCCCTTTGGCGGCGTTCACGTGAACACCGACCAGACTTCGGCGGCGGACCTTGGACTGCCTGTCTATCCCGGCGCCGAGCAGGTGAAAGACGACGAGAACCACAAGTCCGCCGATGTTCACCTGGGTTTTGGCGCATGGGAGTTGCGGGTGCGGGCGGTGAGCTATGCCACTCCAGACTCCGAGGAGAAGGTGACCGCTTTCTACAAGAAGGCTTTGGGCCGCTACGGCGACGTGATTACCTGCCAGGGCAATTCTCCGGTGGGAACCCCGGCCACGACCTCCGAGGGGCTGACCTGCGAGGACAACGAGAAAAACGCCAGCGTGAAAATCGACCGCAAGGATTACGGAACAGGCAAAGACAGCCTGGAATTGAAGGCCGGCTCCAAGCGCCACCAGCACGTTGTGGGCTTCGAGAATCCGAAAGAAGGCAAGACACACTTTGCCCTGGTGGCGCTGGATTTGCCGGCCGGGG
>DASWZM010000399.1:0-13507 GCA_036404455.1 Occallatibacter sp.
TGGCAGCAGCGGGCCAACCAGCTCCCACTGCGCATCAGTCAACACCTTCTGCCGCTTCTTCATGACAGAAGCTCAACACTGCATCCGCCTCACAAGTAAGTGCTTAACTTGAGGCCGAACCTATTTTTGAAACACGCTCTACTAACAACTGATAACTGACAACTGATAACTGATAACTGACAACTGATAACTGACAACTGATAACTCACAACTGATAACTCACACCCGCGGCAGATCCTCGCTGGCGATCTTGTTGAACTCGGTGTGGAAGACGGTGAGCGCCTTCTGCATCATCTCCGCCTCGCGCTGGACCAGAATCAGGTTCAGCGACCCCGGAATCATGCCCTGGTTGGCGTTCTCGATGGCGCCCTGGTGGATGGAGGCATTGGCTTCGAGCGCCGGCTTTACTCCCGCTGGCGCGAGATAGCGGTTGGCGCCCTCGGGAGTCAACTCGGCGCCATGAGGAAAGGTGAAGACCCCCACCGTAGCCACCACGCCGCCGGCCACCGAGAGCACGCCATCCACGCCCACCGACACCTCGCCGGGAGGGACGGGAATCGGCTGGCCGGTGGTGGAGAGCACCGCATCGCCCGCCGCCGTAACCAGTTGTCCGCCGGGAGTGCGGTGAAAGCCGCCATCGCGGGTGAAACGCGGGCCGTTAGAAGTCTGCACCTGAAAAAACCCCTCGCCTTCGATGGCCAGATCCAGCGGATTGCCGGTCTGATCGAGCGCGCCCTGGCCCATGTTCAGCCGGTCGCCGCCCAGCAGGCCGAAGTTGTTCACCGTCCGCCCCAACTGCGAGTCCTCGGCGTCAGGCCCCAACAGCACCGAGCGGAAGTACTCCTGCTCGGCCCGGTAGCCGGGGGTCTGGGCATTGGCCAGGTTGGTGGCCGCGATATCCAGCGCCTGGGTGCGCGCCACCAGTCCGGTCATCGCCGCATAGTATCCGCTGTCCATGGCGTGCATCTCCTGAAGGTAAGGAACGATGCAGGTAGAGGACCGGAAAGCGGAGGAAGGGATTAGAGCATGATTAAGAAAGGGGATGGGAACAGTGCCAGAACCGGACAAACGAAGAAGGCGCGCGTTAAATAAGGCCAAAATGACGCAAGCCGGCAACATACCGGCATAGCTTCACTCAATCCAAGCCGGAAAGTTCCTGCAGGCCATTGATCCCCCAGGCTGCCGCTGCGGAGATCTGCTCCAGGCCATCGCTCCCCCGGGCTGCGCCGGAGGTTTACTGCCAGACCATCGCTCCCCCAGGCCGCGCCGGAGGTTTACTGCAGGCCATCGCAGACGACGGTTACGGCGAAGCTCAAGTCCTCGAAGCGGTAGGCATGGTTCAACTGGAACTCGGGGGCCTGGACGTGGAGTTTGTAATCCCGGCCGGTGATGACGGCCGGAACCGACAGGCCGCAATTGGCGGCCAGGTCCGGGACCTTGCTCTTCCAACTCCCGGCCAGCATGTTGCAGATCTCGCCGATGGCATCCTTGACGGTGTCGTCGACCTCAGAGAACTCCATGCCCGTCATGTGCGCGGCGATCTTCATGGCCGCGGTACTGCCGGAACGGAAGACGCAGGCTCCGCTCAGCAACCCGCCAAAGCCCACCACCGCGGTTACCGACTCCGGCTCCTGGACCATGGGCGATGAGTCGCGCCGGCAATTGACCCCCAGCATCAGTTGAAAGACCTCTTCCACGCTCGCATCCAGGTTCCTGGGATCGGAGACCAGTTGCACGGATTCACGCAACGAGACCGCCATGGTATGCTCCATTTCGTTTTCGCCGCCCCCTCGCTCCAGCGCGATGGCGGCCTTCCGCACTCTATTCAACAGCACACTGCCGCCTCCCGGCTAGGCCGCATTCAAGAGCGGCAACACCCGTTCCTTCACCTGTTCGGCCGTAAACGGCTTGCGGATATATCCCTGCGCCCCGGCCAGGATGGCCTGCTTCACATGCTCCTCGCTGGACTCGGTGGTGATCATCACCACCGGAACGCCGGGGGCCAGGTTCTGCGCACGAAGCTGGCGCAGGAACTCCAGCCCATCCATCGAGGGCATGTTGATATCGGAGAGAATCAGATCCACCTGGTTGGACTTCAACAGATCCAGCCCCTCGGTGCCGCTGCCGGCCTCGTGCACCACCAGAAGGTCCAGGCCCGCCTGGCGGAGCGAACGCTCCACGATCTTGCGCATCACCGAGGAATCGTCGACGATCAGGGCTCGAATTTCACTCATGCCCAGCCACCTCTGCTCTAGTGTCTATCGGCCATCCTTCCGAACTCATGAGACGATTATTCCTCGGTCCGCTCCGGGCGCTGCTAGTGCGAGCCGATCGAACAGATCAGGTCCCGGATCGAAGCGGCCTCCGGCATAGGCCCGCTCTGGGGACGCTGCCACATGCGCAGCCACAGGCAGTCGTGAGCCCGGACCAGGCGAGACTCGACCGGCCGCGCCCTTTCAATCGATTTTGCCAGCGCGTGGACCACGGCCTGCTCCGAGCCGGCCTCGATCAGCTCCACGGGGGGAAACTTGGCGCTCAACATGCGCGTGTGGGCGGGGCGGAAGAGCGATCCCCGCACCAGCCCGCTCTCCACCCGCAACCCGGTCATGCGCTCGATGGCCAGGGCCATCACCGGGTCCAGCCGGTCTTCAAATCCCAGGTAGAGGAGCCTGCCCGCGGCCACCCGCAAGGGCAGCGCGCCAAAGGCGTCCACGAACAACCGGGGCAGCAGCGCGGTAAGCCCCTCAGCATCGTGAAACTCCATGGGCAGCACCGGACAGGTCCATTGCAGGCCCAATGCCCTGGTCACCAACTGCTCGCTGACTCCCTGCAGGCGCACCAGCCAATGACCCAGCCGGCCGGCTCCGGCCACCTTCTGAGCGTCCAGCGCCTGGCGCAACTGGCCAGAGGTGATCCAGCCCTGCTCCAGCATCACCAGTCCGAGCGGAATACGATGGCGGTGGTTCTCCTGCGCGCTGCCCCTGGCGTCCAGCTCACGCCGAACCGCCGCCTCGACCCGCGCCGCCGTGCATGCGGCCGAGCAGTTCCAGCCGCCTTCAAAGACCGGCGCCGCGCGGCTCCGCCAGAGGTGCAGCCATCCTGAGCCGCAGCCGGGATTGGCGCAGATTTCCATCATGCCCAGCCGCGACCCCACAGGAGCGCGGCCCAGTCTGCGGGGCCCGCCCCCGATGAGCCCGGCTACCGCCGGCGAGGGGGGATCGAAAGACGCCTCGCCGGACCCACGCTGCCCAGGTTTGAGGGTCAGAAGAGGCATCGTATGCTCTCCAGCCGCTTCCTGGGCGCGGCCACCTCGGTCACCCGCAAGCCGAAGTTGCCGTTCACCAGCACCACCTCGCCGCGGGCCACGATCTTGTCGCCGACAATCAGGTCCACGGGGTCGGCTACATGGCGGTCCAACTGCACCACGTCTCCCGGTCCCAGGTCGAGGATCTCGCCCAGCGGCATCTCCCGGCAGCCGAAACGCAGGGAGGCGTCGAGCTCGACATCGAGCAGCAACTCAATTCCCGGGCTCAAGGCTGCGCCCGGGCTCGAGGCTGTATCCGGGCTCGCAGCTGCCGGCGGACTCGAGACTGGCTCCGGGGCGGACGCGGCGGCCTGGTCAGTCCCTGCCTGGGCCTTGGCTTGCCGCGCCGGCTTGGAGGGGCGCACCTCGTCCTGAACCAGAATCGCAAAGGCGCGGTCGCCCGACTTCAACTGGAAGGCGCAGGATACCTTGCTCTCTCCCTGGGTCTGCTCGAACTTTTCCACGCGGCACTTCACTCCGGTTTTGGCCAGCAGTTCCCCGGCGGCGGCATCGGCCACCTCGCGCAGCAGTTCGCCCCAGCCGGCTCTTTGGTCCACCCCCTCGCCGACCAGCGGCGACTCCAGAATCCTGCCGTCGAGGACCACGGCGAAGCGTCCCTCGCGCTCTCCCGAGAGGGTGGCGGCAAAGCCGAAGGAGCCCTCGGCCAGCGGTTTGGGCAGAGACTCGGCCAGTTCCGGCTCTCCGGCCAGGGCCTGCGAGAACAGGGCCGCGGCCACGCTTGTCCAACACTCGAGATAGGTTTTCATGCCTCAGCTTCCCCAATACGGCGCTCGATGCGCGCCCCGCGATGCGCTCCCTGCCGGATGGCCTGCGCCCGGGAGAGCGGCTGGCCGCCCACCCGCAACACGGGCAAGGTGTTGGCGGGCATATCCAGGCGGAGAACCGCGCCCGGCTCCAGGTTTTCGATCATGCTCGCCGGCAGGCGCACGGTGGGCAGTTGCAGGGAGCCGCCCACCAGAATCCGGCGCGCCGCCACCACCATCCGCGCCCGGGTATCGCCGGCGTGGCGGCGGTTGCGTCCCCAGTCCGAGGTCAAGCGGCGCAGGATGGTGTTGGCCACCACAGCGGGAAAGGCCAGATTGAGCAAACCCGAGCTGTGCGGCATGCGAATCTCGAAGCTCAGGCAGAGGGTCTTTTCCGTAACCGACATGACGCGCGCCACCTGGGTCTGCATCTGGCGGCGCTCGAAGTTGAAGCTCAGGCCCACCTGCTGCCAGGCAGCGGTCAACTCGCGGCAGATAATCTCCACCACCGAGCCCAGAATGGATTCCTCGATGTCGGTGAGTTCGCGCAAGGGGCCGTCCCGGCCCTCCCCGCCCAACAGCAGGTCGATGATGGGAGGGGCCAGGGCCAGGTCCAACTGCAGCACGGAGAGCGCTCCCAGCGGTTCCAGGCGCACCGAAGCCACATAGCTGATCTCGGGAATGCGGAGCAGGAATTCATTGAACTGGATCTGCTCGGCCGAGACCAGGTTGACCTGGAAGCGGGTGCGCAGCCAGGCGGCCAGGTTGTGGGTCAGGTTGCGGGCAAAGAGGTCGTTCAACATGCTGATGGCGCGCAACTGCTCGTTCGAGATCTGCCCGGCCGAGGAGAAGTTGTAGGGCACGACCCGCGCCCGCGCCTCGGTTCTGGAGGCCTCCGGCGCGGAGCTGCGGGCAGCCTCAAACAGAGCATCAATCTCATTCTGCTTGAGCGTCTTTTCCATCAATCTTGCCTCTCTCCACTTCTGCCGTACTTGATCGCTTCCCTGCCTGGCCTATCCTGTTGATTGCATCCTGCCGGCCCGTCCTCTTCGCATCCTGCCGGAGTGCGCGGCGGACAAGGCCGCTCAGCGCCGCTGCCGCTCGGACGGCTTGCGCGGGATGGTCCGGTCAAAGACCCCGCGCGCGGCCAGATCTTTGAGCGCGGCCCGCAGATGCACCACGGCCGAGGCATGCACCTGCGAGACCCGCGACTCGACCACCCCCAGGGCCAGGCCGATCTCGCGCATGGTCATCTCCTCGTAGTAGTAAAGGGTCATCACCAGCCGCTCCCGGTCGGGCAGATTGGCGATGGCTTCCCCCAGCCGGTCTTCGAGTTCTCCGCGCAGGCAAAGGAAGAGCGGATCATCTTCGGGGCGGCCGGGCACGTAGGCCAGCTCCTCCTCGCCCGAATCCTCGTTGCGCTCCATGTGCAGGGTGCCGATCTCCAGGCCCTTCAGGTCGCCCAGCAGCTGCTGGTAATCCTCCAGCTCCAGCGCCATCTCCGCGGCCACCTCGGCCTCGCCCGGGGCGTGCCCCATCCTGGCCATCAGCACCCGGATGGCCTCTTCGACGGCGCGGCCCTTCCTGCGCAGCTCGCGCGGACTCCAGTCGAGAGTCCTCAGGCTGTCCAGAATCGCTCCCCGGATGCGGAACTGCGCATAACTGCGAAACTGCACCTTCTTGGCGGGATCGAACTTGGCGAAGGCATCCATCAGCCCCACCACACCGGCCGAAACCATATCCTCGATGTCCACATGCTGGGGCAGGCGCTCGTGAATGCGGCGGGCGAGAAAGCGCACGATGGGCAGGTGCTCGAGCAGCACCCGCTCCTGCTCGCCGGTGAGCACCGGGACCGCCGAAGCGGCGGGCGGATACCCGCATCCAGCCGCGCCCCGGCCCGCTCCCCGGCGCAGGACGCCCTGATTCCTTGCCGCGGCCGCCGTTTCTACTCCCATTGCCGTCCCCTTCGCCGAAGCACAGACCTTCCAGCGGTCCAAATTCCCGCCGGGCTCCCGCCCAGGTTCCCACCCGGCCCTCAGCGCACCGTTCCCACCGGGCGCAGGCGGATCTCGGGAGGAATCTCCCCGGCGGCAACGACCGCCAGACGGGGCACCACGGGCTCCAGCCAGCGCTTGACGTGATAGCGCGCCGGACTAGGGCAGAGAAGCACGGGAAGCACCGCAGCGGAGTTGGCGCCGATAAGTTGCCTCACAGAATCGGTGAGGCGGCGAACCAGAGGGGTTCCCGGATTTGCCTGGGCGGAGAGCAGGCGCTGGCCGGTCTCCGGAGACAACGTGGAGAGAATCTCCTCCTCGAGCGCCGGGTCCAGCAGCAGGACCGGCAACTGGCCCTCGCCGTCGAGCAGGGGGCGGATCAGCCGCCGCCCCAGCGCCTGGCGCGCGGCCTCGACCAGGGCCACCAGGCTCTTGTTCACCGGCGCGGCCTCGATCAGGGCCTCGAGAATCGCGCCCAGGTCGCGGACTGAAACCCGCTCGCGCAGCAGTTGTTCGAGGACCCGCTCCACTTCGCCCAGCGTGAGCAGCTTGGGCACCAGCTCTTCGAGCAGCTTGGGATGGCTTTCGTTGAGGGAATCCATCAGCCGCTTGGTCTCCGCCCGGCCCAGCAGCTCCCAGGCGTGCTGGCGGATGAGCTCGCCCAGGTGGGTGGTAATGACCGTAACCGCGTCGACCACCGAGTAGCCGGCGGCGATGGCCTGGTCCTCGAGCGCCGGAGCGATCCAGATGGCCGGAACCCCGAATGCGGGTTCGCGCGTTTCCTTCCCCGTCAAAGGCCGGCGGCCAGCCTCGCCGGAGACGGCCAGCAACTGCGGCCCCTCGGTCTGCCAGCGGCCGATCTCGATGCCGCGCAGCGAAAAGAGATACTCGCGGGGCCGGAGGCGGAGATTATCCGAGATGTGCACGGGGGGAACGAGAAAGCCCATCTCGGAAGAGAGGTGGCGGCGCAGGGAGCGGACGCGGCTGAGCAGTTGCCCGCCCTGCTTCTCGTCCACCAGCGGAATCAGCTGAAAGCCGATCTCCAGGGTCAGCTCTTCCAGGCGCAGAAGCGAAGCCAGATCGGAGCCCTGCGCCTGCTCGGCCTTCTTCTTGTCGACGATTCCCAGCTCGGCCGGAGCGGCCGTGAGGAGGCGGGCAGAGGCGCGACGGCCGCCCCAGTAAAGCGCCGCCGCAACGGCCAGAAAGGCCAGCTTGGGCAGCCCCGGAATCAGGCACATGGCCGCCGAGACCAGGCTGGCCAGGTAAAGAGTGCTCGGCTTGGCCAGTAGCTGCTGGTGGATCTCGCCCCCCAGCAATCCCGCCGAGTTGGCCCTGGTCAGGGTGATGCCGCCGGCCACGGAAACAAGAAGCGAGGGAATGATGGTGACCAGCCCGTCGCCCACCGTCAGCACGGTGTAGGTGCGCGCCGCCTCGCCCAGCTCGATGCCCTGCTGCAGGGTGCCGATCAGCAGGCCGGCGACAATGTTGATGAAGGTAATCAGAATGGTGGCCAGCGAGTCGCGCTGATTGAAGCGCGCGGCGCCGTCCATGGCGCCGTAGAACTCCGCCTCGCGGGCGATGGCCTGGCGGCGGCGGCGCGCCTCGGCCTCGTCGATCAGCCCAGCGTTCATGTCCGCGTCGATGGCCATCTGCTTGCCCGGCAACGCGTCCAGGGTGAAGCGGGCGGTGACCTCGGCGGTGCGGACGGCCCCATGCGAAACGACTAAAAATTGAATGGCGATCAGGGCCAGAAAGAGCACGAAGCCAACCACGTAATTGCCGCCCACCACGAACTGGCCGAAGGCCTCGATTACCTTTCCCGCGGCCGCGGTGCCCTCCTGGCCATGCAGCAGGATGCGGCGGCTGGAGGCGATGTTCAGAGACAGGCGGAAGAGGGTCAACAGCAGCAGCAGGGTGGGAAAGACGCTCAGCTCGATGGCCCGGCGGATCTGCACCGCGGAAAGGAAGACGATGATCGAGGCGGCTATCGAGAGCGCCAGCAGGAAGTCCAGGCCGGCGGCCGGCAGCGGCACCAGCATGACGAAGATGACGCTGATGGCGGCCAGCGGCAGCAGGACCTCGCGCAGCCGGTGCCAGATGGAGTGAGCCGGCAGGGAGCCTGCGGCCAGGGCTGTGGTGCTCATCGGGGACCTCCTCTAAAGGGCGGAGCGGCGGAGCCGGGCCGTGCGGACGGTGAGGCCGCCTGGGCCTGGGCTCTGGCTCGCGCGGCCGTCTCGCGGCGCTCCCGCAGCTCGACCTCCAGGCGCTGGCGATAGAGCCAGGCAAGGATAGCGGCCACCGCGGCGTAGAGATCGACCGGAATGGGCTGGCCCACCTCGACCGAGCGGTAGAGGGAGCGGGCCAGGGGCGGGTTCTCGATGATCGGCACCCCGGCCCAGCGGGCCTCGGCCTTGATCTCCTCGGCCAGAAGATTGCGGCCCTTGGCCACCACCCTGGGAGCCTCCATGGTGCCGAAGTCGAAGCCCAGGGCCACGGCATAGTGGGTGGGATTGGTGAGCACAACGGCGGCCCTGGAGACGTCGGCCTTGACCCGGCGGCGGCGCATCTGGCGCTGCAGATTGCGGATTCGGCCGCGAATCTGCGGGTTGCCCTCGGTCTCCTTGAACTCCTCGCGCATGTCCTGGCGGCTCATCTTCAGCCGCGACTCGCGGCTCTGCCACTCGACCAGGTAGTCGATGGCCGACCAGCCGAAGAGCAGCCAGGCGGCGGCCAGCAACAGGCCATAGACGTCCCAGCCGAGCCGCTCCAGCCGGACGGTCGAAAAGGGGGGCAGAGTCAACTGCCTGCCGATGCGCTGGACGGCAAAGACGGCCAGCAGGCTGGCGGGAAGTAGAGACTTGCCCAGCCGGGCCGCGGCGCGCAGCGAGAAGAGGTTCTTCAGGTTGGCGACGGGGTTGATGCGCTCCGGCTTGAAACCCACCGCCCCGGCATAAAAGTTGACTCCGCCGGTCTGGAGAATCCCCGCCGCGAGAGCGCCCGCGGCCACCGCCGCCATCACCACCCCCGGGGCGCCGAGAACGGAGAGCGACAGCCGGCGCACGGCGGCGAGCGTGGGCGCCATCTCGGACGGCTCCCAGCGGGCAGGCGTCCCGAGAGCGAGAAAGGCGGCAAAGGTTTCCCGCCAGGCAACCAGCGTGCGGGCGCCCAGCACCCCCAGCGCCAGGACCCCGGCCAAGGTTCCAGCCGCGGTCGAAAGCTCGCGGCTGTGCAGTACGTCGCCTTCCTTGTGAGCCTTTTCGCGGCGGTGCTGGGTGGCCTGTTCGGTGCGCTCTCCGGGCATGGGCTATCCTCCCGCCAACTGGCCGGCGGGGGCGATCAGCCGCTCGGCCAGGTCGAGCAGGCCTGCGAAGCGGGCCTCGATGAAGCGCGGCCACAGGGCTAGGGAGCCGGTAAGGAGAGCAAAGCCGGTGAGGGTTTTGAGCGGCACGGTCAGGTTCATCACCGGCAACTGGGGACTGAGCTTGCCCAAGAGAGCCACAGCCACCTCGACCAGCATGGTTGCGGCCAGCACCGGCGCGGCCAGCTCGACGGCGGCCAGAAAGACGCCGCCCGCGGCGCGCACGATGCTTAACGCGGTCAGCGGGGCCAGGGCGTAGCTGCCCAGCGGAACCGCGCGGAAGCTGCGCACCATGGAGGCCAGCAGGATGCGGTCCAGTCCGGCTCCGAGCACCACCAGCGTACCCAGCAGTTGAAACAAGTCGCCCAAGAGCGGAGTCTGAATGGCGGAGTTGGGATCGAGCAGATTGACCAGCGAAAAACTGAATTGCAGGCCGGCGATCTGGCCGGCAAAGAGGAGCATCTCATTCAATAGCGCGAGCACCAGGCCATAGACCAGTCCCACCGCCAGCTCGCCCAGCAGGGCGGAGAAGCTGATCGATATTTTGGCGCTGGGCAGCGCCGCCACCAGCGGGGCCAGCAGAAATGCCACCGCCCCGGCAAAGACCGCCTTGGCGCGAAGGGGGAGCGCGGTCGAGGAGAAGAAGGGAGCAAAGGCCACCATCCCGCTCACTCGCACCAGAGCCAGCGTCATCGCGCTCAGAAAGCTCGTCCACTCCGGCATCGCAAGTCTTCCTTTAGCCGCTAGCTGCTAGCCTCTAGCTTTTGTTCGTTGCACTCATAACTAACGCGCTGGCTCCTAGTCGTCCGCAAACCTCAATCCAGCTAGAAGCTAGGAACTAAAAGCTAGAAGCTAGAAGCTGTTTTCAACCCAGATACCGGTGAAAATCGGTCAGCAACAGCCGCGTGTAGGCCGCCATCCGGCCCAAAAACCAGGGCATTCCAACCAGCAGAATCAGGGCCACCGCCCCCAGCCTGGGGACAGAGGTGAGCGACTGCTCCTGCAGGCTGGTCAGGGTCTGGAAGAGGCTCAAGATAAAGCTCAGCAAGGCGGCGGCAAGCAGCACCGGCGCGGCCAGAATAATGGCTTCTTTCATCAGCTGGCGGAGCAGTTCGGCAACCAGGTCGGGGGTCATGGGCGTTCCTTTCAAAAACTCTTCAAGAGCGAGTTGGCCAGCAGGTTCCAGCCATCCACCATCACAAACAGCAGAATCTTCAGCGGCGTCGAGATCACCACCGGGGGCAACTGGAACATGCCGATCGAAGTGGTGATCGAAGCGGTGACCATATCGATCAGCAGAAAGGGGAGAAAGAGCACCGCGCCGATCGAGAATCCGGCCTTCAATTCGGAGAGAATGTAGGCCGGGACCACCACCCGCATGGGCAGGTCGTCGGGCTTATCGGGGCGCGGAATCTGCCCGGCGGCGGTAAACAGGGCCAGGTCTTTTTCGCGCGCGTAGCGGAGCAGGAAATGCTTGACCGGCTGGGCTCCCCGGTCGATGGCCTCCCAGCCCGTCACCTGGCCGGCGCGATAGGGTTCAACGGCCTGCTGGTCGACCTGGTTGAGCACCGGAGTCATCAGGAACCAGGTCATCATCAGGGCCAGCCCCATCAGGGTGGGGTTGGAGGGCGCGGTCTGCGTACCCAGCGCCTGGCGCAGGAAGTGAAAGACCACCAGCAGCCGCACCAGCGGCGTCATGCACATCAGAATCGCGGGCAGCAGCGTAATCAGCGTCAGGACCAGGAGAATCGTCCACGGAGTCGAATCCGAGGGATGGAGACGCTGGCTGAGATCGGGAATGAGAGGCGCGGGCGCCGCGGCCGCCACCCGCGCCGCGGCCCACAGCGCTACCATGAGACCCTCGCAACCGGAGCCGCGCTGGGGCGAAGCGGCGTGGTCGAACGCCCGGGACTAGCGGGCCTGGACGGCTCATCGAGCGGATAGAATGCCGGCGCGCCCTCCGGCGAGGTGGCCACCAGAAACCGCCGGCCCTCAGCCTCCACCAGGGCCAGAGACTGCCGCGGAGCCAGCGCAATGCGCTCCAGCAGCGCCAGCCGGGGCCGCGGGCGCGGCGCGATGCGCAGCCTCCCGAGCAGCCAGCCGGCCAGCCCGCCCGCCGGAGCGCCAACCCGCGCCGTTCCCGCGTTCTCATTCTGTTTCATCTTCCGGCCTCTCCAGCTCCGCTTTTTCAGCGCCCCTCGTTGCTCAAATCGCCATCCATACCCGTCTGTCCATCCTCTTGAGGGACTAGGGAATAGGGACTAGGGACTAATAGCCGGAGAAGAACTGGTTTGTCCTATTCCCTATTTCCTAGCCCCTATTCCCTATTCCCTATTCCCTGGTCCCTGCTTTTCAGGACAGCCGGGTAATCCGTACTGCCAACTGGGTATCGACGACCTCGAACTCGCTCCAGGCCAGTTGCACCTTGCCGGAGGCCAGCGGCACATCCTCGCCGTGGGCCCATTGCGACTCGATCACCTGGCCCGGCTCAAGGGCCAGCAGTCCGCGGACGCGAAACTCACCTACCGGGACGCTCACACCCAGCTCGATCGGCAGCCGCGCCACCGGTGCGCTGAGCTGAATGAAATCTTCCACTTCCGGCCGGTGAGGCGAAGGCACCAGCGACTGTTCGCCGGCCGCCTGGTCTGCACCAATGGCCTCGGGCTTGCGCGGCAGCTCCGTGCCCGGCGCCGGCAGTGGATGTGCGGTAGCCATGAACTGAGCAATCATGCAGAAAGGTGACCAGAAGGAGGACAGAAGGATTGGAATGGGTTAAGAAATGCGCGGTTCCGATTCCACGGCCTGCAACCTTTGAAACCCGGCAGTAACATCGCTGCTACACTGGAAGATGAGATCAACATGCGGTTTTCCCGGCCCCGTGCGCGCCGGAAGCCGCAACGAATTGAGGTTGGGAAGTATGCCGGACGAGAAGGGGAACACGAGCTTCACGGGAACCAGCCTGCGCCTGAAGGTGGGCCTGGCGGAGATGCTCAAGGGCGGCGTCATCATGGACGTGATGAACGTGGAGCAGGCCCGCATTGCCGAGGAGGCCGGGGCCACCTCGGTGATGGCTCTGGAACGCGTGCCGGCCATGATCCGCGCCGAGGGCGGAGTGGCCCGCATGGCGAAACCCAGCCTGATCAGGCAGATCATTCAGGCCGTCTCCATCCCCGTCATGGCCAAGGCCCGCATCGGCCACTTCGCCGAGGCCCAAATCCTCCAGGAACTCGGCGTGGACTTCATCGACGAGAGCGAGGTCCTCACCCCCGCCGACGAGGCCCATCACATCGACAAGCACGCCTTCACCACGCCCTTTGTCTGCGGCGCGCGCAATTTAGGCGAAGCCTTACGCCGCATCGCTGAAGGCGCGGCCATGATCCGCACCAAGGGCGAAGCCGGCACCGGCGACGTCGTCCACGCCGTCCGCCACATGCGCCAAATCATCCGCGAGATGCGCGCCCTCACCGTCCTCAGCGAACAGGAACTCTACGCCGCCGCCAAAGACCACCAGGCTCCCTACGAGCTCATCCGCATGGTCGCGCTCGCCGGCAAGTTGCCCGTGCCGAATTTTTCCGCCGGAGGCATCGCCACCCCCGCCGACGCCGCTCTCATGATGCAACTCGGCGCAGAGGCCATCTTCGTCGGCAGCGGAATCTTCATGAAGGAGCGCGCCACGCCTCTCGATGTCGAAAACGATCCCAAAGAGCGCGCCGAAGCTGTTAGCCGCGCCAAGGCCATCGTCGTCGCCACCACCCACTTTAACGACCCAAAAATTCTTGCCGAGGTCGCCGCGCAGGTCACCGGAACCATGAAAGGCCTCGCCGCCGCCGCCATCGAAGAGAAAGACCAACTCCAAACCCGCGGCTGGTAATTTGCCATTAAGGCAGCCGCTCGCTATTCGCTCGTAAAGATGGGTCAACCCCTTTTTAACCAGCCCCAAAATTCTGGGTGCCCCATCCTTGTATCTTGCGGATTGAGGCGTGAAGATAGCATCACGTTTCGGCGGAGAGGCCGACCCCATCCTTAGGCCAGCGCGAGCTGAGCCTGCTGCGAAGATTGGCCGCCGTCCCCCTGTCTATACGCCGTG
>DASWZM010000400.1:0-12154 GCA_036404455.1 Occallatibacter sp.
CCAACCAGCGGCTGCTCGACCAGACCATGATCGCCCTGGACGGCACGCCGAACAAGGAAAAACTCGGCGCCAACGCCATTCTCGCCGTCTCCATGGCCGCCAGCCGCGCCGTGGCTCAGACGCTGGAGCTTCCGCTCTATCGTTATCTGGGTGGCGTGAACGCCAGCATCCTGCCCACGCCCATGCTGAACGTCCTCAACGGCGGAGCCCATGCCGACAGCAACGTGGACTTCCAGGAGTTCATGATCATGCCGGTGGGCGCGGAGCGCTTCTCCGACGCCCTGCGCTGGGCAGCCGAAACCTTCCACGCCCTCAAGGGCGTGCTCAAGAAGAAGGGCTATAACACCGCCGTGGGCGATGAAGGCGGCTTTGCTCCCTTGCTCAAGTCCAACACCGAGGCCGTCGAGTCCATCCTCGAGGCCATCGAGCAGGCCGGCTACAAGCCCGGCGAGCAAATAGCGATTGCACTCGATCCCGCGTCGAGTGAGTTTTTTGACAAGGAAAAGAACAAGTACGTCTTCAAGAAGAGCGACAAGCGCGAATTGACGAGCGAAGAGATGGTCGCGTTCTACGACAAATGGATTCGCCAGTATCCCATCGTCTCCCTCGAGGACGGCCTGGCCGAGGACGACTGGGCGGGCTGGAAGATCCTCACCGACAAGCTGGGCAGCCGCATTCAGATCGTCGGCGACGATATTTTCGTCACTAACCTCAAGCGCTTGCAGCGCGGCATTGAAGAGGGCGTGGCCAACTCCATCCTCATCAAGCTCAACCAGGTGGGCACTGTCACCGAAACTCTGGAGGCCATCGAGCTGGGCCGCCGCTACGGCTACACCTCGGTCATCTCGCACCGTTCCGGCGAGACCGAGGACACCTTCATCGCCGACCTGGCTGTGGCCACCGGCGTGGGCCAGATCAAGACCGGCTCCGTCAGCCGCACCGACCGCATCAGCAAGTACAACCAGTTGCTCCGCATTGAGGAGGAACTGGGCTCCGGCGCGGTCTACCTGGGCCTGGAGAGCCTGAACTATAACGACTAAGGGATGGCTGCAACCTTGAACGAAGCAGGGCATCCCATAAAGCGGGGTACCCTGTGCGATTGAGCGAAGGCGGATTCCGCCCGGCCCATACGCGTCCACTTTTCTTCTTCCACAAACTCTGCACCCAAGAAAGAGAGTATTGAGATGTACAAAATCGTTCTGCTTCGCCATGGAGAGAGCATCTGGAATAAGGAAAACCTTTTTACCGGTTGGACGGATGTTGACCTATCGGAGAGGGGCCGAGAAGAGGCCACGCAGGCGGGCGTGATGATGAAGGAGCAGGGATATTCCTTCGACATAGCTTTCACTTCGGTGCTGAAGCGCGCCATACGCACTCTGTGGATCGCGCTGGACGAGATGGACCTGATGTGGATTCCCGTCGAGCGCGACTGGCGGCTGAACGAACGGCATTATGGGGCGCTGCAAGGCCTCAACAAAGCTGAGACGGCAGCGAAGTATGGGGCAGAACAGGTAAAACTCTGGCGCCGCAGTTACGATATTCGCCCGCCGGCGCTGGACGAGGTAGATCCGCGTTATCCGGGGAAGGACCCGCGCTATCGCGGCATTCCGAAAGAACAACTTCCCCTCTGCGAATGCCTCAAGGACACGGTGGACCGCTTTCTGCCGTGCTGGCACGAGGTGATTGCTCCCACCATCCGGTCGGGGAAGCAGGTGTTGATCGTGGCCCATGGCAACAGCCTGCGGGCACTCGTGAAGTACCTGGAAGACGTGCCGGACCAGGAGATTGTCGATCTCAACATTCCTACCGGCGTGCCGCTGGTAGAAGAACTTGACGATGACCTGAAATCTATTGGTCATTATTATCTGGGAGACGCCGCACAGATCGAGCAGGCGGTAAGTAGAGCTGCGAGCACGGGCGGAGCGAGTCGTTAAATGGGCCAATAGAGCGCGTTTTCTTCATCACTTGCGCAACCTGCGCGTGGCCGAAACGGAGAAGCTCGCCCATGTGGCCTATTTCTTCAACGGCGGCATCGAGGCTCCCTTCCCGGCGAGGAACGCATTCTATGCCCTTCGCTGAAGGTGGCTACGTACGACCTGGCGCCGGAGATGCGCGCCGAGGGCATCGGCGACAACATTGTGAAGGCCGTCAACGACACCGCCTTCACCGTGATCGTGTCCAACTTCGCCAACGCCGACATGGTGGGCCACTCCGGCCGGCTGAAGCCCACTATCCGGGCCTGCGAGTTCGTCGACGCGCAGTTGGGCCGCATCTTCAAGGCCATCAAGGAGAGGAACGGCAGTTGGCTGATCACCGCCGACCATGGCAACGCCGAATTGATGGTGGACCCGGTGACCGGCGGCCCGCACACCGCGCACGCCACCAACCCGGTGCCCTTCACTACGTGATTGAGGAAGCCAACCACTACCGCCTGCGTCCCGACGGCTCCCTGCCCGAAATCTCGCCCACGATGCTCGCCATTCTCAAGATTGAGCAGCCCAAGCAGATGACCGGCAGCGACCTGCGGGTGCCGATCGCGAAATAAGCTGCCGCACAAACTTCAGGGCCTCCCGCATGCGGAAGGCCCTGAAGTTTGTAACGCCGAAGCTGATTTACCGCAGGCGCAGCGCCTTGATCGCCTCGGGCAGCCGCTCTTCAAGGAGCCGGGCGCGCTCGGCCGCGATGCCGCCGAGATACGACGGCACAGGCGTGGTGGTGAGCACCAGCACGAAGGCAATCACCGAGAAGCAAACCCCGGCGGTGGCCGCCGACATCAGCATATGGTACATGTCGAAGATGTCCAGGCCGAGAATGTTGAAAGCTACGTGCTCCAGGGGCTTGATGTGATGAAGAACCGCCAGCGCGAAGAGGAAGAAGAACACCGCCAGCGAGGTGAGGACGGCCAGCGTCACATCCAGGCTGCGGTGGAATTTCTGCCGGGCGCGGCAGTGGGGGCAGTCGGCAAAATGATGCTCGTAGTCCTTGCGCATCTCCGGGGAGATCCCCGAGATGTCATACCGCCAGCTTGCCAGGATGGCGCCTACGACTCTGTCCGTGCATTGGGTTCTTGCCATAAACGTAAAGACTCACTTTGCAAAGGATGTGCTTGACCGCAATGATCCCGCGCGGCTCACGTGGCAAATGTATAAGGCTCGCTGCTCGATGGGATGCTCCACCGGCCTTGCCGGATTCGGTGGCGCCCCGCTTCGCTCTGCCTGGCCATGGCGAAACCCCATGGCGTTTTCCTTGCCAATTTACCTGGTACAGAGTGATGGCTCTTTTACTATTGTAATCCAATTTACTTAAAAATAAATGCCAGAAAGGAACTCATTCTGCGCCGCCAGCAACAGCCGGTTGGCCAACAGACTCGCCCGGCCGCTCAGGGCGCGCTCGGCCGTCACCCTCGCCAGCTCGGGAAGATTATTGCTTTCAGACAGATGCGCCAAAATCACGTAGGCTGCCTGGCCGTCGTACCCGTTCTGAAGAAACTCTGCCGCGGCCTCGTTGGAGAGGTGACCGACGCGCGAAAGTACCCTTTGCTTCACGCTCCATGGGTAGGGACCGTCGCGCAGCATCTCCAGGTCGTGGTTCGATTCGAGCAACAGTAGGTCCACGCCCGTTAGCTGCGCCTTGACGTTGGGCGGAATGTAGCCCAGGTCGGTGGCAAAGGCCATCCTCACCCCCTCGCTCCGGAACCCAAAGCCCACCGGATCGGCGGCGTCGTGGGGGATGGTGAAGGGGCTCACGGCAATATCGCCGATCTCGAAAGGCTGGCCGGCCTGAAAATACTCGACTTCCGGAAGCCAGGTGGGGTCTTCCTTGCGCGACGGCCCGCGCGCTGAATCCGGCTCGGCTGCCGTATCAGCGCCGGCGGGCTCGGCAAACGGGTCCGCGGCGTCGATCTGCGCCATCCCTGGCGAAACGGGTCCGGGCGAAACGGGATCGCACTCGGCCAGCAGATCGGCCTCATCCGCTTCACCCGCGTCGGGGGCTGTGTCCGCCTCCGCCTGGCGCTCCGCGGCCTGCCTGCGGCACCGCTCCAGCCACTGGGCATAGGTCATCTGGCGGCGCGGCGTCAGCCAGCGCATCCAGGCGCGATGCGTGGCCTCGGTAAAGTACACCGGAATGCCCAGCTTGCGCGCGGTCACGGCCAGCCCGCTCACGTGGTCGGAGTGCTCATGCGTGATGACGATTGCGTCCAGCGTCTCTGGCTCTTCCCCGGCCAGGCGCATGCGCCGGAACAGCTCCCGGCAGCTCAGCCCGGCATCGACGAGAATCCGCGTGCGCCCCCCGGTGACAACCGTCGAGTTGCCCTTGGATCCCGAAGCCAGCACCGTGAACCGCACCATGCTCTGAGCATAGCGCGCCTGCCTGTTGATCGCGCAAAGGCTGAGACTCAGACGGGGGTTAACCACAAAGGAATCGCCCGATGCAAACTGGCAAGCGCCCAAAAATATGCCCCACCGCGCTCATCCTGCCGTATTCTTTGGAGAAAGCCCTGTGTTTGCGCCGGGATTTGCATCCGGCGCCGGCAGCATTCCGCTTTTCCGGAGGTTACCGCATGGTGAACAAGCCTTTCTGGATCAAGCCGTTCTGGGGCTGTTTGGCCGTGACCTGCGCCATCGCCGCCGCGGTGGCCTTCACGCTCTCCGGGCCGCCGGCCAGCCCGGTTCTGGCAGCGGACAAGGCCGCCGGCTCCACTGCGGCCGGCTGGGACCGCCAGTCTGCCGCCCGCTATCTCGACAGCCGCGAGGTCTGGTGGCAGACCTGGGATCGCACGCAAAAGGACCACGGAACCTACTGCATCTCCTGCCACACCCAGGCGCCCTATGGACTGGCCCGCCCCGTCCTGCGCCAGGAACTGGGTGAGCCTGCTCCCTCGGGCGCCGAACGAGCCATGCTGGACAGCATCGAAAAGCGCGTGCGCATCTGGAAGGAAGTCGAGCCGTTCTACCTGGACGCCAAGTACGGCGCAGGCAAGGAGGTGGAATCGCGCAACGCCGAGTCGGTGTTGAACGCCGTGATTCTGGCCAGCTATGACGCGCGCCGGGGCCACCTGAGCGAGACCACCCGCATGGCGTTTGACAATGCCTGGGCGTTGCAATCGCAGACCGGCCCCGATGCCGGCGCCTGGGTCTGGCAGAACTTCAGCTACACGCCCTGGGAGTCGAACGAGTCGCAGTACCACTGGGCCGCCCTGCTGGCCGTGGCCATCGGCAAGGCTCCGGACCGCTACCGCGACGACGCGAAGATTGCCGCCAACCTGGCTGCCATGACCGGCTATTTGCACAATCACTACGAAGCGCAGCCGCTGCTCAACAAGGTGGTCGCGCTCTGGGCCTCGAATTGGTTCCCTGGCCTGCTCACAGCCGAGGAGCGCGGAAAGCTGATCGACGATCTGAATCGCCTCCAACGCCAGGATGGCGGCTGGAGCCTGACCGGCCTGGGAACCTGGAAGCGCATGGATGAGACGCCGCTTGAAACCCGCTCGGACGGCTACGCCACGGGGCTCAGCGTGCTGGTGCTGGAAGAGTCCGTCGCGGCCAATCCACACACCGGCCGCCACGACGACGAGCATGTCGCGCGCGGCGTCGCGTGGCTCAAGGCCAACCAGGACAAGACCACCGGCGCCTGGCCCGCCTGGTCGCTGAACAAGAATCGCGACCCCAAATCGAATGTGGGCCAGTTCATGAGCGACGCCGCCACCAGCTACGCAGTGCTGGCGCTGGAAGCGCAGCGGTAGGACCGTTCTTCTGATTTCGCGGCGAAGAAGGTAACTCGTTCTCAAGGCGAGAAGTGATTATGGCCCTTGGAACCTTCCCTCGATAAGTTGTGTGAGTTCTTCAATTCCGCATTCATCAGACCCACTCCAAAGCTTCTGATCTTCCGTAACCACTCCCGGTAATGACATTAAAGTGCAATGGACGGTCCACGTCAACGATGGAATCATCCATACATAGAAACCCTATAGGAACTACCTGAAATCAGTGTGAAATCCGAGCAGCGGAGGAAGTAATGAGTTTCTTTGAACGTGGCTGGCTTTTCAATGGGAGCCAGAAAAGGAAAAATGAGGCCCCGGTCGCTGACCCGGCAGTCGCCGCCCCAGCCGTCGCCGTCCCGGCGGTCGCCTCCAAGGTCGTCGTCACCCCGACCGTCAGCGCCGAAGACTACGATGCGTGGCTCTGCCATCTCGCCAAGAGAAACCCCCTGTCCAGAAAGCCCGGAATGACCATGAAAGACGAATACGAGCAGTGGATGGCCGCCCGCTTCAAGAGCCAGGCCGCAGCTCTCCGGAAGAAGCAGCCGGCTTAAGGCGCCTCCGGCAGGTTCGCCGGAATCTCGATCGAAACCAGCGTGCCCCGCCCCGGATTGCTCACCACATCGAACCGCGCCTGGTTGCCATAGAGCACCTCCAGCCGCTCCTGTACGTTTTTCATGCCGATGCCCGCACCGTTGCGGCGCAACGCAGAAGCCGGTCTGTTGCCCATGCCCACGCCGTCGTCGGCCACCTCAATCAGTAAGCGGTCGCCTTCCAGGCGGCTGCGCAGCGTCACCGTGCCACCGTGCAGGCGCGGCTCCAGCCCGTGCTTGATGCTGTTTTCAATCAGTGGCTGCAGCAGGATGCTGGGCACCAGCACCGCCAGCGTCCGCGGATCGATTTCTTTTTCCACTCTCAACTTGTCCGCGCCGAAGCGCACCACTTCGATGTCGAGATAGTCGTCGGTAAAACCCAGTTCCTCGCTCAACGGAACGTAGGTGTCGTGGTCCTTGAGCAGCGCGCGAAGAATGTTGGCCAGCTTGACGGTCATATCGCGCGCCATCTCGGGCTTCATGCGCACCAGCGAGGCGATGGAGTTGAGCGTGTTGAACAGGAAGTGAGGGTTGATCTGCCGCTGCAGGGCGTCGAGCCGGGCTTCCAGCAGCAGCCGCTTCTGTTCTTCAAGCTTCATCTCCATGCGTAGCGTATTCCACACCTTGAGCGCGATCCCCACGTTGATGGGCGCGCACAGCCACACCAGCGCCTGCAGCCACAGCTGGCTTGAGAGCAGCGCAAACAGCCGGTGCGGATGCGAATAGAGGTGAGCGATCCAGTCCCGGATCATCTCCATGACGGCGATCAGCACCAGCAGCAAAAATTGGCGGTCGATGCGCGGCTGGCGCAGGTTGCGGCGCACCCAGCGGTAGAGGCTCAGGTCAATGAACGGCGTAAACGACCAGATCTCCTCCTTCTCGACAAAGCGGCCCAGAATGCCCGCCGCCAGGCCCAGGGCGACGTTGAAAGGCAGGGCCAGGTATTCGTGGTGGTAGACCGCCGGCGCCGACAGCACCACCCCGCCCAGCATCGCCCAGCCGGGCCCCACCAACAGGCCCAGCAGAATCACCGTTTCAAAGGAGATGTCGGCAGCCAGAAAGTTGGGCACCGTGGTCCGTATCCACACGCCCAGCGTAAGCGGCACCAGGAAAAATGCCAGCAAGGTCAAGGTTTGACGGGGACTGCGCCGCTCGGCAAAGAACAGGCGCCGGAAGGTTACCACCCGCGCCAGCACGCTGGCCACCGAGGCAACCACGCCCAGCTTGACCAGCAGCGTAATCAGAATGAGATTGTCCGTCACCCCATCAATGTATCGCAAACAGAGATCGGAGATCAGGGGTCAGGAATTGGGAACAGGCAACAAGAAGCAGAGAACAGCGGTAAGGAGTGCGTGACCAGAGGTCACTGGTCGGCAGCAATTTGCAGACTTTGGTTGGCTAAGGCCCGCCGCCTTGAATCCTGACCCCTGATCCCTGATCTCTGATCTCTGACCCCTGTAGAATGGAGGAATGGGACTGGAAAGCGAAAAGCTGGAATTGGAGAGCGTGAAGAAGATCGCCGAGGCGGATTTCCCCACCCGCTGGGGAGCCTTCCGCATTCTGGGCTTCGAGGGTCTGTTGCCACCGTCGATCCCCAACTGCGAACCGACAGCGCAGACATCCAGCCCGGTCGAGGGATTGGTCGCCCTTTTGATGGGCGACATTCACTCCTCCCCCCCGCTGGTTCGCATCCACTCGCAATGCCTGACCGGAGACGTTTTCGGCTCGCTGCGCTGCGACTGCCGTCTGCAGCTTGAACTGGCCCTGGGCAAGATCGCCGAAGCCGGCGCGGGCATCCTGCTCTACGAGCAGCAGGAGGGCCGCGGCATCGGCCTGATGGCCAAGCTCAAGGCCTACGAGCTGCAGGACCAGGGCATGGACACGGTCGAAGCCAACGTCCGGCTGGGCTTTGCCGCCGACTGCCGCGAGTACGAACTGCCCGCCGCAGTCCTCAAGCTGCTCGGCGTCTCCCAGGTTCGGCTCATCACCAACAACCCGGGCAAGGTGGCCGCGCTGGAGTCAGCCGGCATCGCCGTCGTCGAGCGCGTCTCCGCCGAGGTCGAGCCCCAGGAGAGCTTCGAGCGCTACCTGCGCACGAAGCACGAAAAGATGGGCCATATCCAGGATTCGATTCAGGATTCGCTGGTCGCAGAGGAGCACCCAGCCTGACCCCACAGCGCCTCCCGCTTGAAGGACCCTCTGAATAAGCCGATGCCTTGAGGGGTACGGGCCTTACAGGGCTGCGGAAAAACCCGATCCGGAGGGAGGCGGGGGTTTCAACCCCCGCATGAGACCAGCAAAACCAACGCGGGCTTCAGCCCCGGAGGGAATTCCGGCCTCGCGACAGAGACTTTTCCAGAGAATCCCTAATCGGGCCTTCCCGTGTAGTGCTCGTGGTGATGGACTTCGGCGTGGTCTTCCAGCGACTCAAGGTGCGTGATGACCTCGGCCGGCATTCCCAGTTCAGCAGGCAGTCTTTCCTCCAGAATCGTGGCCTGCCTGTGGGCCTCGCTGACCGATGTCATGCGCGGGAATAGAAGATGCACTTCGATGATCTGCCGGTACCCTGTTGTTCTGAAGCGTACGCCGTGGTATTGGATGTTCAGTTCGGAGCAGATTCCATCCAGCCGCTCGCGAATCCTCTTGCCCGCTTCGGGATCGGAATAGTCCAGCAGTCCAACCGCGGATCGCCACACCAGGCGCCCGCCCGACCAGAGAATATTCACAGCCACAGCGATGGCCACCAGGGGGTCGAACGGCTTCCAGTGCGTCATCAGCACCAGCAACAGCCCTGCGACGACGCCGAAGCTGGTCCAACTGTCGGTCAGGACGTGCTTGCCGTCGGCCTCAAGAATGAGGGAATTGGTTCTCCTGCCGGTGCGCAGCAGGTAATAGCCAAGACCCGCGTTGAGGATTCCAGCCGCCAGGATCAAAAAGACCCCGGAGCTGATGTTGTGCAACTGCAGCCCCGTGATCCACTCCCGGATCGACTCGAAGAGAATGGCGATCGCGGCCACAACGATCAGCGCCCCCTCAAACCCCGCCGAGAAGAATGAGATCCGCTCGTAGCCGTAGAGGAAATGATGGGAAGCGGGCCGCGCGCCGAGACGAAGGCTGAAACTGGCAAACGCCACGGCAATCACATGGATCACCGATTCAGCCGCATCGGAGAAGATGGCCGCCGAGTGTGTCATCAGATAAGCTGCCACCTTGCCGGCCAGCATGGCAAAGCCAAACAGCAGGGAGAGAAGCATGGCGAAGCGCATTTCCCGCATCTCCCGCTCATCTCTCTGCGAAACGGAACTGTCCCCGGCCTGCCTGGGCATGTTCATCAACCCCGCGCGAGAAGTTTCGAATCTGGTGGCCCGCCGGTATTCTATACCCGCGGAATAGCTGCCGAAGGAGCAGGAAACGCCGGCCGAAAAGTGAGATAAACCGAAGGCTTGCCCTGGAATCGCGCGAGGATCGATTTACCGGCCAACCACAATGACGGTAAAGCTGCCGGGAACGACGGTTGGGCGTGGGCGCGGATTGTCCGGAGTCGGGTCTGGACGGGGCCCGAACTCAGCTGTAACCAGGTAAATGCGGTCGGCTCCGGAGTCATAGGCCATGGTGCGGGCGCCGCGCTGCGTGGGCAGGCTCTCGATAGTCGGGTAGCCGGCAGCTCCGGCGTCGATTACGGAGAGAATTCCCTCTCCGCACGACGCGAAGGCCAGCTTGTGGGCCGCGTCCCAGCCGGCTGCGTCGGGGCCGTCGCCGATGGCGGGTGTGGCGAGCACTTTGCCGGTGTTGGAATCGATCACGCCCATGTGTTTGCCATCGCAAACCGGGAACAGCCGGCCGCCGGCGGTGTCGAAGGCCAGCCCGCTGGGGCCTTCGCAGCCGGTGAGGGGCCACTCGGCGGTCAGTTTGTTGGTCTTGGCGTCGAGCCGGACGATCTCGCTCTTGTCTTCGATGTTGTCGAAGACCAGTCCCTTGCCGTCGACGGCCGGAAACTCGGGCTTGCCGGGCAACGCGATGGTGGCGACAACCTTGCGCTGGGCGGCGTCGATGACCGAGACGTCTTTGCTGCGCCCGTTGAAGGCCCAGACCGTTTGTGTGGCCGGTTCGAAGACGATGCCGTCGGGGTTCTGGCCGGTGGGGATGGTGGCCACAGTAGCCAGCGTGGCGCGGTCGAAGACGACAACGGCGTTGCCGCCCCCGTCGGAGATGTAGCCGAACTTGGCGGCGTTGTCGAGGGCCACGCCGTGAGTGCCGTGGA
Organism: Occallatibacter sp.; assembly: GCA_036404455.1. GTDB lineage: Bacteria > Acidobacteriota > Terriglobia > Terriglobales > Acidobacteriaceae > Telmatobacter. The sequence continues at coordinate 10,613 of DASWZM010000400.1, forward strand.
GACCGCCGATGCTGCCGACTGACTTGCCGGTCTGAGTGTCGAGGACATCGACGCGGGCGCCGCGGGTGAGGTAAAGGCGGTGGGCCGAAGGGTCGGCGAGCAGGTAATCCCAAAAGCCGTCGCCGCCGATCTTCCAGCGGTCAAGAACGTGGTAGGGTTGCTGCGAAGAAAGCACCGCCGGGGCGGCAAGAATGCCACACACCAGGGTTGCGGCGATTGAGAACAGGGCGGGAAGACGAGGGCTGCGCTGGATGGGCATGGGTGACTCCGCGTGGAACTCGGTGAAGGATGGAAATTCACCGGCAATAGAAGTGTGCCACAGTGGGGTCAAGGCTTGCAGAAAAGAGTGGCGCGTTGTCCTTCGAACAACGCGCCACCAGGTTGAATTTCGCCGCGGCTGAGCCGAAGCATTTCATTTAACTGCGAACTACGGATAGATGCCGCGGAGCTGCACAGCCTCCGCCACGCGCCCGATGCCCAGCATGTTGGCGGCAACGCGCATCGGAACCTTGCGGTCCACATGGATCTTCAGCACATCCCGGAAAGCAACCTTCATCACGCGTTCCAGGCGGTTGTAGACATCCTGCGCCTCCCAGAACAGGTGCTGCTCGTCCTGCACCCACTCGAAGTAGGAGACCGTCACTCCGCCGGCGTTGCACAGAATATCCGGAATGATAAACACGCCCTTGCTCTCCAGAATTCTGTCTGCCGCCGGGGTGAGAGGTCCGTTGGCTGCTTCGGCAACGATCTTGGCGCGCACTGTGCCCGCGTTGTCGGCGTGGACCGTGTTCTCCAGCGCCGCCGGCACCAGGATGTCGCAATCCATCGCCAGCAACTCGGCAGGACTGATCGGCTCGCTCTCAGGGAATCCTTCCACATGCCCGCACAGGGCCTTCATGTGAATCAGCTCGGGAATGTTCAGGCCGTTCCTGTTGTAGATGCAGCCGGTCGAATCGCTCACCGCGATCACTTTGGCTCCCGCCTCATGCAGCAGTTGCGCCGCAATCGAACCCGCGTTGCCAAAGCCCTGCACCGCTACGGTGGCGCCCTTCAACGGAAGGTGTAGATGCTCGCAGGCGCACTCGACGGTGTAGAACACGCCGCGTCCGGTGGCTTCGTTGCGCCCCAGCGATCCGCCAAGGCTGATCGGCTTGCCGGTCACCACCCCCGGAATCGGATAGCCCTTGGTCATGCTGTAGGTGTCCATGATCCAAGCCATGGTTTGCGAATTGGTGTACACATCCGGCGCCGGTATATCCTGCTGGGGTCCAATCAACGGGAGAATGGCGCTCGTGTAGCGCCGCGTCATCCGCTCCAGTTCGCCCTGCGACATGTGCTTCGGATCGCAGGTGATTCCGCCCTTGGCGCCCCCGAACGGAATGTTCACCACCGCGCATTTCCACGTCATCCAGGTGGCCAGCGCCTTCACCTCGTCCAGCGTTACCTGCGGATGGTAGCGAATGCCGCCCTTGGCCGGCCCGCGCACTTGACTGTGTTGCACGCGGTAAGCTTCAAAGCGGCGGATGTGCCCGTCGTCCATGC
>DASWZM010000401.1:0-4709 GCA_036404455.1 Occallatibacter sp.
GTGTGATCGACGAAGATGATCCGCAACCGACGCTGTTTGCGATGGGGCGCTACTGCTATCGGGTATGGGTCACCAATCTCCCCTTGACGCCAGCCGGGGTGTGGCATTTCTATGATGGTCGTGCAGCCCTTAAGTGCTCGCCAAGAATGCCCCCCGTTTGCTTACCAGATTTGACCCACCCCAAGAAGCAGACATACGCCTGATGAGACCAGCCATTCGGGTCCCACCACATTGTCTTCCTTTAATCCGATCTGAATTTTGAAGTAAGGTGATAAGGTACGAGCCCTCACGATGCGTCGAGGGTGCCCCGAAGGGGAATGTGTGTCCCCTTCGAGGCTTGAGCTTCTGGGAGCAGCCACTCCCATGGGCCCTACTAAAGATTCTTCAACTTTTCCCCAAAATCAAGACGCTCCCGGAATGCATAGAGCCAAGGGGCGCCAGCGGCGGGCACGTCGTCCCCGAAGGCGGACCTGTTTGCTGAAGGGCTGCGGGCAAGTTTTCCGGCCCCAGCAGCCGCTGGCGCGCTATTGCAGTGAGGCGTGCCAGACGGAAGCCCGCCGCTGGAGGCGGTGGAAGGCGCACCGGCGCTATCGCCAGTCCCTGAAGGGCAAGCAGAAGCGGCGGGTCCAGAGCCGCCGCTACCGGGAGCGCCGGAAGGAACGGCAAGCGCAAGAAAGCGCTGCGGTCACCGCCGCGAGGGTCATCCCTACAGAATTTTTTTTCGTGCTCCTGCGACCGCCCAGGATGCTATGTGGAATTTAATCGCACCCGGCGGTCGCCCCTGCAGCGGTTCTGTTGTCCGACCTGTCGCCAAGCACTGGAACGGGTTCGGCGGCGGGAGAGGCGCTGGCGCGAAGGAAGGGAGCAGCAACGAAGGAATAAGGCCCGCGGAACCTGGCATCCCCTGCGGCGATAGAGCCTGCCCATATCGTTCCCACATATTGCACTCGGTCTTCCCGTCTCGCTAAGTTCAAACTGCGGACCCAAGAGAGGAAGGGGGAGCGAGGCCCGGCCAAGTCACCGCCACCTCGTTCTCTCTTCTTCATGAAGGGGCGGAGGGCGCCGGGATGGAATTGGAATTTCATCAACTCGCACTACGTTACGAGCGGCTGAAGGTGGTCCGTCTGGAAGCCGAGCGGCGGCTCCTCGCTTCGCTCGCGGAAGTCGGCCAGCAGGTCCCCATGGTGGTGGTGAAGGAAAATGCTGACGGCAGGTTCGTGGTGATCGATGGCTACAAGCGGGTCCGCGCCCTCCGCCGTCTGGGTCGAGACACCGTGACGGCCGGTTGCTGGCCCGGGGGCGAAGCCGAGGCCCTGATCGCCACACGCCTGGTGCAAACCGCCGAGCCGGAGACGGTGCTGGAACAGAGCTGGTTGCTGGCCGAGTTGCACGAGCGCTTTGGACTGTCGCTGGAGGAGTTGGCCCGGAACTTCAACCACTCAGTGAGTTGGGTGAGTCGGCGGCTGGCGTTGGTGCAGGAACTCCCCGAGGGCATCCAAGAGCGCGTCCGTCGGGGCGAGATGGGCGCGCACGGGGCCGCCAAGTATCTGGTGCCGTTGGCGCGCGCCAACCGCGAAGCCTGTCTGCAACTGGTGGAAGCGATCGGGGCAACTCGGCTCTCCAGCCGCGACCTGGGGATCCTCTACACCGCTTATCAGACCGGCAACTGGGTGACGCGCCAACGCCTCCTCGAAGCGCCGTTGGTTTTTCTCAAAAGTTACAAGGAGGCCGAAGCTCCTCCCTCCGTCGAGCCGGGCCCTTCCGACAGTCTGCTGACCGACCTGGAGATTCTCGGTTCCACGGCACGCCGGGCCCGTCGTCGGCTACGCACTGGCGTCTTGCGGAATCTTCCGGAAAAAGACCGCCAGGACCTAGCCGGCTTGCTCGACCAGTCCCGGCGCGAGATCGAACGCCTGTCCGAACACTTCCACCAGGAGATGGGCCATGCTGGACCAGAGCACACGAGCGGCGATTCTGAAGCTGCGTGAGCAGGGGCATAGTATCCGGGGCATTGCGCGGGCCATGCAGGTGTCGCGGGGCGCGGTGCGGGACGTCCTACGCTCCGCCAGCGAGCGAGTGCCCACCCTCGTGCGCCCGGAAAAAGCCACGCCCTACCGCGAGCAGATTCTGGAGCTTTACGCGCGGTGTAAAGGAAACTTGGTGCGTGTCCATGAAGAACTCGCGGCGTCGGGAGCTCAGTTCTCCTATCAGGCATTGACGGCCTTTTGCCGGCGTCAGGGCATCGGCCACGAACCCAAGGAACCCGTGGGGGAGTATCATTTTCGCGCCGGCCAGGAGATGCAGCATGACACCAGCCCGCACCGCGCCGAGATCGGCGGCCGCTTACAGCCCGTGCAGACCGCCTCGCTGGTCTTGGGCTTCTCCCGGATGCTCTTCTTTCAGTTTTTCCCCACCTTCACACGCTTCGATTGCAAGGTCTTTCTCACCGACGCCCTCCAGTACTTTCAGGGGGCTTGTGAAACCTGCCTGATTGACAACACTCACTTGGTGGTGTTGAAAGGCACGGGTCGCGACATGGTGCCGGTGCCGGAGATGGCCGCCTTCGCCGACCGCTACGGCTTCCGCTTCCAAGCTCATGCGATAGGCAACGCCAACCGCTCGGCGCGAGTCGAGCGCAGCTTCCGCTACATCGAGACCAACTTCCTGGCGGGCCGCTCCTTCCGCGACTGGGCCGATGCCAACCAGCAGGCCCGCGAGTGGTGCGACAAGGTCAATGCCCGTTTCCGCGACTATCTCAAGGCCAGCCCGCGCGAGTTGTTCGCCGCCGAACGACCGCACCTGAAGCCGCTGCCGGTCTGGGCGCCTCCCGTCTATCTCCTCCACCAGCGCCTGGTAGATGTGGAAGGGTTCGTCTCGGTCGACAGCAATCGCTATTCCGTCCCCGCCGACCTCATCGGACGTCACGTGGAAGTGCGCCAGACCAAAGACCACATTGAAATCTATCGCGGGCCGCGCCTCATCGCCGCGCACCCGCGTGTGATCGAGCCCACCGGCCGCAAGTATCGCTTGCCGGAACATCGCTACCCGCGCCGCCCCGCCTCTCCGCGCTCCGACTCGGCCCCGGAAGAAAAACTCCTTCTGGAAAGGCTCCCGGAGGTCGGCGAATACCTCCAGGCTCTCAAAAAACGCTCTCCGGGACGTGCCACCCTCGCGCTGCGCCGCCTGCTCCAGTTGGTGAACGACTATCCGCGCGCGGCCTTGCTCGAAGCCCTTCGGACCGCCCTCGCCTACGGACTGTTCGACCTGGAGCGGGTCGAGCGCATGATCCTGCGTAAGCTCGCCTGCGAATACTTCCAGATTCATCCGGGCCACGACGGAGACGACGATGAGTGAGGAGATTCAACAGCTCTTGAAGAACCTCCGCCTGCGCAAGATGGCCGAGAGGATCGAAGGGGAACTGGCCGCCGCCCGCAAAACCTCGCCTTCCTATACCGATCTCCTGGCCCGGCGGCTGCGCGCCGAGTGGCTCGATCAGCAGGAAAGAAGATTACAGGCACGTATCAAGCACGCTCACCTGCCCGAGCCATGGACCCTGGAGTCGTTCCCCTTCAAGCAGCAACCCGGCGTGTCGCGCCGCCAGATCCGTGAACTCGCGGAACTGGAGTTCATTCCCAAGGCTGTCAATGTGGTGTTTATTGGGCCCACCGGCGTCGGGAAAACCGGACTCGCGTCAGGACTCTTGCTGAAGGCTTTGCAGAACGGCTACCGGGGGCTGTTCATCCGCGCTCAGGACCTGTTCGACGAAATGTACGCTTCCCTCGCCGACCGAGCCTCGCGCAAACTCATCCGGCGCTGGGCCCGCCTCGATGTCCTCTTGATCGATGAAGTGGGGTATCTCAATCTGCGTCCTGAGCAGACGAACATTTTTTTCAAACTCATGGAAGAGCGCTACCGCCGCAGGGCCACGCTGATTACCACCAACCTGGAGTATGACCAGTGGGCGCGCTTGCTCGGCAATAAAGACCTGACCGAGGCCTTGCTCAGCCGCTTGCGACACCAGTGCCAGACGATTCACATCAACGGACCATCCTTGCGCGAGCCCCAAGGCTAATTCCCACCGCCGGCCTTCAATCCACCCACAGTCATGCCAAGAACGCCGATGTTGCAGCTTCCCCGACGCTTCCTGTCACAAAATGGATTCCAGATTGCGTTACCGACGTGGGTCACTTTAGATGAGCACGGGTGGGTCATTTCTGGCGAGCGCCGAGGCTCTGGGGTGCGATCTTCACTTCCGTGATGCCCAACCCCCGGACTCGTTGGCAGAACTCGTTTCCATCGATCTGATCCCGGTCTCGGAGCAGGTACCGCGGTGCTGTGTCGTCGGGAAAAGCTTCCACTACTTGCTGCCCTGTCCACAGAGCTGTCGGATGTTCCGTGACGTTGAAATGAATCACCTGCCGACGATGATGGGCCAAGACCACCATGACGAACAGATCCCGAAACGCTGCGGTCGGGACGGTGAAGAAATCGCTGGCGACCAGTTCCTGAAGATGATTATCCAGAAAAGCCCTCCAGGTCTGGGATGGGGGCTTGCGGCTCTTGGGCATCAACCGCGAGACGGTGCGCTCCGAGACCTCGAGCCCCAGTTTCAGTAATTCCCCATGAATCCGGGGTGCTCCCCAGAAAGGATTGGCTTCCGCCATCCGGCGAATCAAGGCCCTGATCTCGCTGCTTGCCTCGGGTCGACC